>JARROU010000217.1:0-4204 GCA_037383585.1 Campylobacterales bacterium
TATGTGGGTACCTTGGGCGTGGTTCGATCTGTTGTTTCTCATTTTGTTCGCGATGGCCTGGCGGCACACCGGCCGGTAATTTTTCCGTCCAAAAGAAGCCAACTTCGACAAGCACTTCGGCTTCGAAGAACGCAAAGCCGTCTCCGTCTACGAGCCGTAGGAACCGCTTTCATGCGCCCTCCGGGGCCACTTTTCCTTTCCTCCATCCTGAACTCCCCAGACAACATTTTCTCTGCTCGGCATCGTAGCCATGTGACAGACCTGCACAGCTTCATCTAATTGAAAAAGTTATATAGTACACGGAAATATTTACTGACATACACAGTTGTCAGATGTTATTGACAGGGATCAAAACTATGAAAATATCTACACTTTTCAAATCGGCAGCACTGCTTTGTACTTCTGTCCTTTTTGTCGCTTGCGGCGGGTCCTCCGGTACGGAGTCCTCAAATAACAGTATAGACGACATGAGAGATATGTTTTCGACGTCGGGAGACATTGACCTCATGAAGTACATCCCGCATGCCGACAGAAATATGACGTTTTCCGTCGTGGACAGTACTGTAAACGTCAACGGCAAAGCGGCCTACACGGAGACGGACGGAATCATCACGGTAGAGAGTACTCACGACGGTCTGGATCTGGACGATTATGTCGATTTTAATAAATTTATAAACCTTGATTCCGTTGATCGCGATGTGCTCTCTTCTATAGAATTCGGCAGCAATTATCTCGCGTATACGATCGATCACGAAGAGACCTCGATCCCCCGTTTTTATGACGACAATGTCACGGAACTCATGACACTCCAATTTCAATTTATTGGCAGTTTTTCAGCATCCACAGGGGATTCGACAGTCGAGTATACCGATGCCTACGAAAGCAATATCAGTGTCTGCACCATGTTCGACATCGGTGATTACAATCTTTCCGGCACGCAATATCAAGAGGCCATCAAAATGACGTGTTCCGCAAACCGCACAAAGGGCGGCACGGTGAATGGCGTTGATACCGTCGCCTATGATTACAACTATACGTCCACGACCATCTTCCTGCCCGGAATGGGCATCGTCAGTGTGGACTACAAAAGCACAGAAAATCCGGATGCCAATTACACCATCACATGGCAGCCGGAGTGATGGCGCGTTTTAAACGTTAACATACAGAACATGCAAACCCTCCAGCCCGATACAAACCACCGCCGGAACGTCATCGCCCTGCTTATCGCGGCCGGCGCCGCGTTTCTGCTGGCCACGGCTTCCGGCTGGCTTGAACCCGGACGCTGGTTCGAAGCACTCGAAGGCGAGGCACTGGCCGAGCGGATACGTCTGGTCTTTCGGATCCTATTCCTTCCGCTCCTCCCCGCAGGCTTCTATGTCATTCGTTTTGGCAGAAACGTGCTGCGTTCCGGCCGTTTTCCGCCTCCGGGAACAAAAGTCATCCGCGAAACCAGGGTCAGGACCGGGAAAAAGGCGAAACGCATGGGCTATGCCTCCCTGGCCTACGGCATCGCACTGCTGCTGGTGTTCTGGTACGGGGCCTTTTTTCTTCCGGGGATGCTCGGAGACCTCATCCGGTAAAAGAAGCATTTACCTTGATAAATGCATACGTTTGTATCGGGCTGGAGGGTTTGCATGTTCTGTATGTTAACGTTTAAAACGCGCCATCACTCCGGCTGCCATGTGATGGTGTAATTGGTACAACCAGGGATTTGCGGACATTACAATCGAAGAGATGGAAGCCTATGCGCTCGAATATCTTGACGCGCGCAAATCAAGAACCTATATTATGCAGTACGCGCAGCAGGATATCGGCTGCATCATGGGACAGATCGCTCCGTCGCACCTCAGCGCAGCCGGGATCGGACTCGTCGGCTGGATCGGGATGTGCTACGTCGATGAGCGGTTCCGACGAAAGGAGTACTGCACGCAGATGTTCGAGGCGATGCAGGCCTGGTTCGCCTCCAAGTCCGTGACGGTCATTGAACTGAGCTACATGGCGGCGAACGAAACGGCGCGCGTCACCTGGCGGCGCCTCGGTTTTGAACCCTTTCGCGAGATCGCCTACAAAAATATCGGTTCGTGATGCATGGAAACCATGCAACCGGGCACAAGAACATAAAGGAGTAAGAATGGACATCGAACAGGTTCGAAAAGAGAAAGTATTTCTAAGAGGCAGGGGCGGCAGAGATGCGCAGCACAAAGCCGACGAAGCCCTCTACCACGAGCTGTTGCAGCGGCATGCGGAACTCGAACGCATGACACACAAAACCGAGGACGGGATCGAGGTCGTCACCCGTGTCACCAGCGGCGCCCCGGCACTGGTCAAGATCCTGCAGGATCATGCCGTCGGGATGAAAAAACGGTTCGACGGCGGGCGGGCCGTCCGCTCCTGGGATCCGCTCTTCGTGGAACTCTTCGACCGGCGCAGCGACATCGATCTGACCTGGGAAATGCTCGACGACGGCATCAAAGTCCGTCTGACGTCGGACGATCCCGAGGTGCGCGATCTGATCGCTCGGCATGATGAAACCCTCCATGCGTTTGTCAAGCACGGGTTCGGCGCGGCGAAACACGAAAGCCCCTTCCGCCCCAACAGCGACTCCGATGCCTGAAAGAAGGAAACATGAAATCAACGCAAAGCTACTGGAACCCTCTGGACCTGAGCCATGCCGACAAGTGGGAAATCCTCCCCGGTTCGGACGGAAACCTTCAGCAACTGACGATCGCCGAAGACGCGGAGAGCGGGGACTACACCCGGCTGACGCGCTTTAAAGACGGCTATAGCACCCGGGCGTTCGGCCCAAAAAGCCACGATTACCCCGAAGAGGTCTTCGTCGTGCAGGGCCGCCTTTTCGATGAAGCCTTCGACCAATGGCTCGAACCCGGCTGCTATGCGAGCCGGCCGGCGCATGAGGTGCACGGCCCTTTTCTCGCGGACGGCGATGTCATCATCCTCGAAATGTCCTATCCCAGCCAATCTGTTCCTACGTAGTCTGTTGTCTCCAACGAAGCAAAAGCCGCATTCCATACGCTTTTATGTTAACTTTTATCGTCAATATTGTATTGTGTATAAATATTCTTGAATGTTTTTAAGGCAGCAGGGAGAAACAGAAGTGCGATGAGAAGAGCGGTCTTGAACTATTTACACAGCGGTCATCTGTTCTGCACGGACGAAGAAGACATCAAGCATAAATTCGTCTTTCTGAACAGTGTCATCAGCTTTACCATCATCATCACGATTGCCATGGGGAGCTACCGCTATCTGAATGACAACGAGATCGTCAGCACGATCGATTTCGGTTTTGCATTGGTATCGACCCTCCTGCTCTTCTTGCTGCGCAGGGACAAAAGCTACCTCGAACGGATCGCCACCCTCCTGCTCGCGGCTGCCTTTTTGCTCTTCATCACCCTTTTTCTCTATGCCACCGTGCAATCGACCCGCATCTCGGTTTTTTTCCTGCTGGTGGCTTCTGCGTTCTACCTCAAAGGAACCCATATCGGGAAGTTCTGGCTTTTGGCCGTCATGTCCGCGATCGGTCTTATCCATTTCGGGAGAGTCGTCCCTACCGGGTACAGCGACCTTGATATCATCGTCATCTATATCTACCTGGTGAGCTTCTACATTATTTTACGGCTGTACGAAACGGTCAAGATGTCGCATACCGAAAGCCTGATCAACCTCAATACCAACCTTGAAACACTGGTACCTCAGAGGACCGAAGAACTGCACAGGGAAAAAGAACGCCTCAAAATCGTCTCGACGACCGATCCGCTGACCCGACTGAACAACCGCCATAAGATGGATGAAGTCTTCGAATACGAAGCCCGAAAAACGGAAAAAGAAGGCGGCACGTTATCAATCATTCTCCTCGACATCGATCATTTCAAAAAGGTCAACGATGTCTACGGGCACAATGTCGGTGACACCTTTTTGCAAGAGATCGCCGGCGTGCTGCAAGATACGTTCCGCGAGCACGATACGATCGGGCGCTGGGGCGGTGAGGAGTTTCTCGTCTTTTTGCCGAACACGCGTCTGAACGGGGCGCGGCGACTCGCCGAGCGCCTGCGCGAAACGGTCGCGAAAACGCCGTTTTCGCACATCGGCAAGCAGAGCATTTCCCTGGGCATCGCAGTCTATGAACGCGGAGAAAGCATGAAATCGCTGATCCACCGGGTTTCGTCCCTGTTTTTTGGCCGTATAG
>JARROU010000218.1:0-3754 GCA_037383585.1 Campylobacterales bacterium
TGCATTGGGCTTTGCTCAATGCATTACGCTGGCCGCTGAGGCACTAAAGCTTGCCGCATTCGCGGCAGAAAGTAAACTGAACAAAAGGGCAAGAAATGGGTGAAAGTACGAAAATCAACGTCGAAGGTACCAAAGCGTTCGAAAATGCCATGAAGGTCGCTTTTGCGACCAAGGATATGGAGACCATCAACGCGCACTTCGGCGGTGCGAAAGAGTTCGTCGTCTACAACGTCTCAAAAGACGGTTTCGAACTCGACGGTGTCGTGAAGACCGATACGTCCGAGATGACCGGGGACGACAAGACCGATTTCAAGGTGAAGACGCTTGCGGGCATCAACATTATGTACTGCGAATCCATCGGCGGAACGGCGGCAGCCAAGGTGATCCGCGCCGGGATCAGCCCGATGAAAGTTCAGGAACCGCGCAAAATCGAAGACGTACTCAAAGAGCTCGTTGCGATGATCAACGGCAACCCGCCGCCATGGGTCAAGCGCATCATCAACATGGAAACCACCGAGGACCCGCGCCTGGCGCGCTGGGCCGTCGAATAGTGAGCCGTGAGCAGAAAATGGGGACAGTAACGCCGAAGCCGGAAGCTTCGGTGTGCTTTAGAGCCTTAGCGGCCAGCGTAGGTTTGGGGGCTTTGCTCCCGAACCGTTCAAACAAATAACAAGGACAATCAATGAGCGATACTGTTTTGGAAATCAACGCATTTACCGAGGAGCTGATCCGTCAGCTGCGCGCCACCGACCAGTGCGGCAACTGGGCTAAAATGAGCGACGAAGAGCTGCTGACGAAAAAATACGTCAAGACGAAAGAGGACCTCAAAGCCATCCCGATCATCGCCGACATCGACGAGATGCTTATCGGCGAGATCAAGATGATCTACAAGGCGATCGCCCTGCAGTTCGAGCGCAAGACGGGCGTGATGTGCAACGTCGTCATGGAGATGAGCCATGAAGGATTCGGCCGCTGCATCGTTATCGCGGACAGGATCGTCCTGGTGGACAAGTATTTCAAAGATGCGCACCGTTTCGGCTACCGCACGATCGACAAGCTGTATGAGGACGGTCAGAAGATGCTCGACAAGGCGTTTGCGGTCTACGAACAGTACAAACCGTGCAAAGATAATAATTAAAAATAAGGAGAATTGAGAAGATGGCAAGTGTAGGAATTTTTGTAGGAAGCAGCAGCGGGGCGACCCAGGAAGCAGCGGAGTTGCTCGAGGAACATTTCGACGGATGTGAACTGATCAACATGGAAGAGGACTACGATGACCTCGACCAGTTTGATGAATTCGAGGTATTGCTCATCGGCTCCTCGACCTGGGGACAGGGCGATCCGCAGCGCGATTGGGTCGATCCGCTTTACGAGATGGAGAACGAGACGCCTGATTTCAGCGGCAAGAAAGTCGCCTTTTTCGGAGCGGGAGACCAGGATACCCACGGCGAGGAGTTCGTCAGCGCCCTGGTCAAGTTTAAAGAGCTCTTTGCCAAACTGGGCGCCGATACCGAATACGGTCACTGGCCGACGGAAGGGTACAGCCACAAGTTCTCCGCCGCCGAAAAGGACGGCAAGTTCGTCGGACTGGCGATCGACAAGGTCAACCAGGAAGATCTGACGGAAGAACGCATTTCGACCTGGGCGTCCCAGCTCAAGCAGGAGATGGGTCTTTAACGACCGACCGGGACGCGGAAAAAGCACACCATATTTAGAAAGGACAGATTATGAGCGCACTGAAAGAGTTTGAATCACTGACCGACGCCGAAGACTATTTTGATTTTTTCGACCTCGAATACGATGAGCGCCTCGTTTACGTCAAACGTTTCCATATTATGAAAAAGTTCGGCGAAATGATGGAGCGGGCGATCGGAAACGATCTCGGCAGCGATGAGAAGCTGCTCGAATACTATAAATTCGCCCTCCTCACCGTCTACAAAAATTTTGAGAACGGCTATGCCCCGTCCGCGGCGGATGTATGGGATATGTTCGGAAAAGAAAGCGCCTGCGGAACGTGTTCGACGTCCAGCAGCTGCAGCGATGTAGAGGAGGTAAGCAATGGAGCTCACGCATGCACAAGCCAGCCAGATCTCAGCTTCAACTAAAGACGAGATCCTTCCGGTATTCCGGATGGGGCAGCGCGTCCGTATCACCAAGCCGATCCGAAACGACGGTTCGAACCCCTTCCATGAAAAGGATGCCATTTTAGTGCAGCCGGGCGCGGAAGGCTACGTCAAACATATCGGGGACTTCCTGCAGGTTATCCGTATCTACGACGTCCATTTTATCGAGGAGGGGGCGACGTTCGGGTGCCGCGAAGCCGAACTGGAAGCCGCCGACGAGTATGACGGTTACGACGAAGTCGAAGAGGAGCTGCGCTGGGTCCGCGAACACCGTGCCAAGCGC
Organism: Campylobacterales bacterium; assembly: GCA_037383585.1. Classification (GTDB taxonomy): domain Bacteria; phylum Campylobacterota; class Campylobacteria; order Campylobacterales; family Sulfurimonadaceae; genus Thiomicrolovo. The sequence continues at coordinate 2,407 of JARROU010000218.1, forward strand.
GCCGCCGAAAAAGCCGCAAAAGAAGCGCAATCCCAAAACGAAGGAGACATGGCCTGAATTTTGGGTATTGACGAGTTGATGCATCGCCATAGGTGCAGATAGGGATTAAACAGAAGGAGAACTATGGCAACTGATTTCACGAGTAAAAAGGAGTTTTAATGACGACACGTGTGGAGATTATGAACGACTTCCTGGCGATCAACGTCAAGCCGGGTAAAACGATTCAGGACATCGTCGAGGCATCCGGTTCGGCCCTGCCGTTCGGCTGTCGTGACGGTGAATGCGGTACCCCAGATGAAGATTGCCCAGCCCAACGGCCTGGTCCGTCTCAAATACTGACTACGGTTACACCGGGGAAGCCCGTTCCCCGGTACTTTCTCTCTTTCAAACTTTCTTGGAACTGCACATTTCTATCTGTTGGAATAAAATTTGCACATTTTTGCATAAAAATAAGACAATAAACTGGTTTTTTTCGAAGACATCAGGGGTATGATTAGAACATGAAACAAGCATTGAACCTCAAACAGAAACAGCTGCCGCGCCTCTCGATGCAGACCTGGCTGCCGCTGCTGCAGTGTTCGCTTTCGGATCTGGACAAGCATCTCCAGGTTATTTCGAGCGAAAATCCCTGCCTGGAAGTCGCCTCAGGCTTCGAGGTCTCGGAAAGTTCTTCGGACCATTCGCACCGCGCCTATATGGAGTACCAGAACCACGTTTCCAACGCCTCGAGCGACGAGATCGAATGGATGAGTGTCTCGAGCCAGTCGCTGTACGAAAAACTCGACGACCAGATCGCCGCACCGCTTTTCCCGACGCCGATTTCACAGAAGATCGCCCGGCAGATCATCTATTACATCAACGACGAGGGCTATTTTGAAGGCGACGTCGAAACGATCGCCGAGCAGCTGGAAACCGATCCCTACAAAGTCGAACAGATCCGACAGCGGTTCGCCTACCTGGAGCCCTCCGGCGTGGGGGCGAAGGACTACAAGGAGTCTTTTCTTTTCCAGCTTAACGATGTAGAAATGGACGACGAGCTGAGCATCCTCGTCGGAGCCATCGTGACCCGTTTCGAATCCATGGAGAAGTTTATCAACCATCCGCGGCTGCACGACGCAAAAGAGGTGCTCGGCCGGCTGAAAAACCCGCCGGCGCTGGAGTACAGGGAGAGCGAGCCCCCGGTCCTGCCGGACCTTTTTGTCGCGTTCGAAAAAGGGGAGTTCATCATCAAGATGAACAACGCCTTCTACCCCGATCTCAAGGTGACGCAGATCGACAAATACGACAATTTCGCCAAGCAGAAGTTCAAAGAGGCGCGCGAGCTGGTCAAGCTGCTCGACCTGCGCAA
>JARROU010000219.1:0-2694 GCA_037383585.1 Campylobacterales bacterium
CCGGGTGTTGTCAGTTCTCTGACCGGTGAGATCAACTATGCCATCCCTGTCGGAGGCTGGACGATCACCCCGGGGGCACGCTACATGCATCAGATGGATGACGGCGGCGGTAAAGTCGGCGGTGCTTCCCTTAAAGGCAAACTCGTTACCTGGGCAGGCGGCACTGCAACGTATGACGACACCCTGGGGTATGATACTCCTGACAGCCTCGACGGCAGTGTCTGGATGGCACGCCTGGTTGCGAAAACCGGTCCGCTCAAAATGCAGCTTGCCTACTCCGCCGTCGCCGACGAAGCGGACATCGTCGCTCCGTGGCGCGGCTTCCCGACCGGCGGCTATACCCGTGCGATGGCGCAGTACAACTGGTATGCAAATACCAAGACAGCCGCCGCGCAAGTCAACTACGACTTCGACAAGGCCAAACTGGTCTCCGGTCTGAGCGCCATGGTCCGTTACGCGATGCAGGACTTCGACGAGGACAAGCAGGCCGCAGGCGTCCAGGCGGACAGCAACATCGTCCACATCGATGTCATCGAAAAGATCAAGGCGGTTCCGGGCCTGGAAGCCAAAATGCGTATCGGCCTGGTCGATGCCAAAGATCGTGAGGCGGGGTACGATAAAGACTCGTACAACGAATACCGCTTCGAGCTGAACTACCTCTTCTAAAAAGGAGCATGACATGAGAGTACTCTGGGCACTGTTACTGGGTATAACCTCGTCACTGGCCTATGAGTATGATCTTAAGGCCGTGAACGTCGATCAAGGCATCTACTGCTTTTTCGGCAAGCCCGAAGTCATGAACGAGATCAACAACGGCAACATGGTCAACAGCTGCTACGTCGATGCCGGCCGCCACTGGCTGGTCATCGACAGCGGCCCGACCTTTGCCTACGCCAAAGAGGCTGCCCATACCATGCAGCAGATCAAACCCATGCCGGTCGGCCTGGTCATCGACACCCATGTGCATGACGACCACTGGCTGGGCAACGGCTATTTCAAAGCCAAAGGCATTGACATCATCGGCCCGACACTGTTCAAAACAACGGTCAATCCGGATGAGACGACACGAATGCAGAAGCGCATCAGCAAAGCGGCCTATGCGGGAACCGAAATCAAATTTCCCACCCGTTACGTAGACGCGAATACGACCCTGATGCTCGATACGCTTGAAGTCCGTCTGATCCGGGTTGATCGCAAGGCACACACTGAAGAAGACCTGATGGTCTTCGTGCCTGCGCTCAACACACTGTTTGCGGGGGATCTGGTCTTCAACGACCGCATCCCGTCGCTGCGCGACGGTGACATCAGCGGCTGGATCGCCGCACTGGAAGCGATCCGTTCCATGCCGCTGAAGCACATTATCGGCGGCCACGGCGATCGGACGGATAACACCGCGGCCGAGTTCACCTACCGATATCTGGTGCAGCTGCGTGACGGTGTCCGCGAAGCCATCGAGAATGACATCGGCATTGCCGAGGCAACAAAAAGCATCCGGCTGGATGCTTTCCGAAATGCGGCGCTCTACGACGTGATGCATGCGCAGAACGTCGAGGTGGTCTACCGTATGCTGGAGTGGGAAGATGAATAAGATCGCAATGCTCTCGCTGCTGCCTCTGCTGCTTTACGCCGTGGAATGGCGTTCCTGGCAGCAGGGAAAGACGGAAGCCGCTGCGAAGCAGAAAAACATCCTTGTGGCACTGGTACGTGACGATTGCCACTACTGCCACGACATGGAGCGCGACGTGTTCGATGACGCTAAAATGAGTCAATGGGTCACCGCGTGCTTTGTCCCGGTCAAAGTCAACCTCTCGGTGCAGAAAGCCCCGTTCGAGGTCCGGATCCCGATGACGCCGACGTTCGTGATCGCACGGCCCGACGGCACGGTGATCAAAACGGTCCCGGGATCGTGGAACATACCCGATTTTATGGCGCTGACCTCATCGGCGTGCACAAAGGAGTGACATGCGTATTCTGTTTTTATGGCTCGGCCTGATATCCCTTTTAATGGCCGATACCGAGTTTGCCGATCCCGAACCGAGCATCATGGAACCGCGCCAGATCGTCTTTTCGGTCACGGAAGGCAGCGACGAAGCGATCAACCACGTGCTCAGTTCGGCGAACAACGTACTGAAGTTCTACGGACCCGAAAAGGTCCAGATGGAGATCGTCGCCTACTCCGGCGGGATCCGCACCCTGCTCAAAAGCAATCCTAAGATCGCGGAACGGGTGCGCACGCTGATGCTGTACGACGTCACGTTCGTCGCCTGCGGCAATACGATGCGTACGAAAAAAATTACGAAAGAGCAGCTCATCGACGACGTCGAGATCGTGACGGCAGGCATTGTCGAAATGATCGAACGGGTCAAAGAGGGCTGGATCTATATCAAACCATAAGGATGACCCAATGATTAAAAAAATACTGTTAGTGCTGATGGCCGCCGCCGTGAGCGTGTATGCCCAGGGCGACCTCCGCATTTTAAGCGTTCAAAACGATCCGAAAAGCGATCTTCCGAAGAAGATCGAGCGCACGCTCGCCGGACATGGGTTCACCATTGCGGCCAATACGGAGATGAACAAGCCGTTCAACATCCAGTTTCAGCAGAGTGACTTCGACGTCTTCTATCTGCTGACGGCATTTCACACCGACCTGGCGCGCAAGCTGGTGATCAAGTACCCCGACGCGGGGGTCTTCAC
>JARROU010000220.1:0-2688 GCA_037383585.1 Campylobacterales bacterium
CATCGGTTCCAACACCGTGGTCACATAGCCGCTGGCGTTGACGTCGACTTTGTACAGCTGTACGCCGACGGGCAGAGAGGAGGCGTCCAGCGTAATATTTTCAGAGAGCGGAGCGGTAATCGGCATCGTCGTCGAAAAGCCTGTCAGCGTGTTGAGCTGACGTTTGACGTTGGCGTCGGGATCGGTCGGCTCGTAGGGGATATTGAGCGTGACGCCGCCGTCAAAATCGTTGGTCGAACTGCTATTGGGCGCAAAGAGGAGGTTGTTGGGATAGGGGATAGCTCCCGTTGTCGGGTCGAAGACCGCATAGCCGGCGATGACATCATCGACGGTATTGCCCTCAAGGCTGTCCTGAAGGTCCGTGCCCTTGTCGCCGTCGCACCCGCCGAGCATCAGTGCAAGCGCTGCGGCCGACGCGGCCAGAGTGAGTCGTATATACTGCATCATTCCCTCCTAAAATTTCATCGTCAGCTGGACGCTGAGAATGTCGACGTTGGAATCGTACTCCCCTTTGAGCGTATGATTGAGTTCGGGGATGCTGGATTCAAAAGTGTTTTCGATCTTCGTTTCCGGAACGAAAAGGTGGCTGTAGGCTACGTCGATGTCCGCCAGTTCATTGATCACGTAGCCCGCACCGACCGAGAGCCAGAAGCGGTCGTTGTCCGGGATGCGCGGGGTGCGGCGATAGCGGTTTTTGACGGCTTTCTGGTCATAGGCGGTTCCAGCGCGCAGCAGCAGCATGTCACTGTAGCGGTAGCGGCCGCCCACGGCGATGCGCCACTGGTCCTGGTAGTCCTCCGTCGTGACCGAATCGGGCTGATCGGGATTGTCGTATTTGATGCGCAGCTCCTCAAATGTGCTCCACTGCGTCCACGTGAGGTCGGCCATCAGGTCGAAACGGCCGTAACTGTGGAAGGCACTCAGCGATGCGGAGGCGGGCAGGGTGACGTCTGCCGAAATATCCGAATCGGTGAAGCTTCCCGTGCTGACGATGGGGGCCGCCGAGGCGGGGACTGTGAAGTCGGCTTTGCCCGTGACGTGCTGATCGATAGCGGAGCGGTAGGCGAGCGAGAGGCGGGTGTTTTCGTTGAAGGCGTAGAGCACGCCGACGTTCCACCCGAAGGCGAGGTCGCCGTAATTGTCACCGGTCATTTCAGCAAAGCCGTCCGCGCTGCCGGGATCGCCCAGCAGTGCGCCGAAATCGACAGCGCTCGTAAGTGTAATGTCGAGCAGCTGGAGGCTGACACCCCCGCCGACGCTCCAGTGTTCGTCGATCTTGTAGGCGACTGCGGGGTTGAAATTGACGGTTTTGAGGTCCGACTCGACCGCGTGGTAGCGTCCGGCCCAGTCGTCGTCATAACGGGTAACAAGGCCGAAAGGGGCGTTGATGCTGAAGCCGGCGAACCACCGCTCGTCGATCTGGACGCTGTAATAAAGGGCAGGGATAAGCGCAGGGATGTTGCTGTTTGCATCGGGTCCCGTCAAATCGGTGCCGTCGGCAAAAGTCGAACCGTTATTGCTGAAATCGGCCGACGGGAGGATGATATTGAGTGCCCCGGCAATATTCTGGCCCTCCAGCAGTGTCATCGAGGCCGGGTTGAACCAGATCGTCGAAGCATCCTCCGCTGCCGCTCCGCCCGAGGCATAGGCAGATCCCATGCCCGAAGCCGAGTTCTCGATGATGCCGAATCCGGCGCCGTGGGCAGCCGCCGCGGCGAGCAGCAGCACGGTGGAGAGACTGCCCAGTCGATAGACGTGTCTTTTAACCATAAATAACTCTCCTTGTCTATACATACCGAAAACTATAAATAGGGGCGTATTAAAGTAAGGTAAATTGCTATATGATTTACGGTATGAATAGAACACAGGAGTACGGATTGACCCATCTGGTAGAGTTTATTGAGCGGGAGACGGTGCAAACGAGCGCGATTTTCCCGCACCTCAAATGCAGCGCTGACGAAGCCCGCATCCTGCAGGTGATGGCACGCCGTTTTATCGGCGGACAGGAAGACAGCGGGGTACTGGAACTGCTCCAGGAACTTTTCGGGGAGAAGGAGTACCGTTACCTGGCGCGCCTGGAACACATCAAAAACCTGCTTGAGCTGGGGTGGGTCGCACAGCAGAGCTTTACGCCGCTCAAGGTCAGCGAGGCGTGCAACCTGGAACTGCTCAATACGACGATTGCGCTCAGCACCCCCTTCCTGCGACTGCTGGAACTGGGGTCGCTGGAGATGACCCTGCCCGAGATCAAAGCCTATGAAGACCACCTGGAATACCTGCAGGACCAGTTCTTCCGCATCGAGCTGTACCAGAAAATCAGCACGGTACGCCACCAGGGCAACGAGCAGTCGCTCTCCATCCACCGGCTGCAGACCAAGCTGGAGCTGCTCGAAAAACGGATCGAGGAACGCATCGCGCAGACGACGACAGCGATCGCGCTGGACAAGTTTATCCGGTCCAGCGAGCTCGAAGCCAAAGAACAGGTGATATTCCTGGCCCTGCTCAAAGAGGAATACAGCGCCGGTGATAACTCCCTGCGCGAGATGACGGCGCTGATCGATCTGATCAGCACCGACGAGTACGACCGCATCCGGAACCGCTCCCTGCTCGAGGAAGGCTCGAAGCTGCTCACCGACGAGATCATCGACTACGAAGAGATGCTCAACCCATTCGGCGGGATCTCGCGGG
>JARROU010000221.1:0-2670 GCA_037383585.1 Campylobacterales bacterium
CCGCTTTGAGCTCTTTTCTCTGCGCATCGGTCAGCTGCTTCTTGAAAATAAAACTGTCCTGTATCTTTGTGGCCGTGGAGACGATCGGTCCGTACTCCCCGCGGATCATATACGAGAAGATGGCGTGCATTCCCTTTTCGATCTCCAGCATCTCCTCCGAGAGCAGGCTGCGCACACCCTCGGACAATCCGGCTACGCCCGCCGGCGATTCCGCGCCCTGCACCATCCCGGCCCACAGCAGTGCCGCCAAAAAAGTCTTTTTCATCGGAATGGATCCTTTTGTCTTATAATTAATTCACGATACCGCCGGGCGCAAAGCCGTGACGGTGCGGTAAGAATCATAGGATTTTCGGCGGCGTTTTGCCTTGATGCAGGTCAAGAAAGAAGAGCATTCCCATCAGCGGTCACGGACGCAGCGCACGTGCGCCTCGTCGCACCGGTCGGTGTCGAAGGTGTGGCCGTTACCCCAGTAGACGGCCCAGGCGTTGATGGGCATCTTCTTGTTGATTTCAGAGGTCCAGTAGGCGCTTACAGCGGCATGATTGAAGGACACTTCCTTGGAAAGCGACGCGGCAACGAGCCCCTGAAGCTCCCCGCGCGTCGGCAGCCGCCAGTCATAAAACCCCTCCAGGTCCAGATTGGCACAGTAGCTTTTTGCATCACGCCAGACCGTATCCTTTTCCTCGGCGTTTCTATCGTCGTGCCACTGCAGGCCTGCGGCGCTGTCGATGACGGTGTCCCCGCTGCGCTCCCATGCCCCCCACGCGAGCGAAACGGCGGCCATCAGCAGTAAAAAAAGTTTCATATCCCTCCCTATTTGAGCGGCATCAACGCGTAGCCGCGGTTTTGATACCCGATCGTATCGATGTAGCTGTTCTCAGAGACGCGGATGAATGGCAGCACGTCTTCGCGGTCGATCGCATTGCCCTCCAGCGACATCGCGCAGACGACGAGTTCGATCCCCTTGTCTTCGGCAAGGCGCTTCAGGCTTTCCTGCGCTTTTTTGATATAGATCACCTCGTCTTCGGGGACAAGATAGTCCGCATTTTCCGACGCGACCGCCGCGCAGCCGCTGTGGATTGTCACCGCGAAGCGCGCCGTGTCCCCCCGGGCCTCGATCATCTTTTTCGTCTTTTCGATCAGCAGCATCCGGCTCATGATATAGCGCGGATCATTTGAACTGCAGTCGAAGACGGCCTTGTACTCCTGCGCCGCCGAAACCGAGGCGGCCATGAGGAGGCCTGCCAGCAGCCGTTTCATCCCTCGCCCAGGCCGAAGACGTTCGAAAGGGTGTTGATGTAGTTGAAGTACCCCGTGATCGCGACGGCTTCGAGGATCTGAACGTCACTGAAGCCCAGCGCTTTGAGCGCGTCGATCTCCTCTTTTTGCATCTTGTAGTTGTCCTTTTTGGACGCCCGGACACAGAAACGCAGCAGCGCTTTTTCCTTTTCGTCGGTCTCGATGCTGTCGATCCCTTCAAGGATCTGGTCGATGCGTTCCTCGCTCAGTCCCAGCATTTTCGCGATGTTCTTGTGCACGCCGACGCACATTTTGCAGCTGTTCTCCTTGGAAATGAGCAGCGCGATCGCCTCCTTGATCTCGTAGGGGAGTTCCGTCTCCTCGAGCAGAAACTTCTGCACCATCATGTCGGTCGCTTCGTAAACCTTCTCATCGAGGGCCAGCAGCTTGAAAATCTCTCCGAGCTGTCCCGTCTTTTCCATAATGGGGCGCGCCTTCTCCTGGATCGCGGGCGACATTTCTTCAAATTCCGGCAGTGCAATGTATGCCATGGTTTCTCCTAAAAACGTAAAGTTTAACTTGACGTTTTGCATTGTAGAGTATAATTGCTAAAAGAAATCTTGCGAAGAAACATTATGGTTTATTCGCCACGGCACGGGAGAGACATGGAATACAAAATTTCACAACTTGTCGAAAAGACGGGCGTACCGAAGTCTACGATCCTCTACTACATCAAAGAGGGGCTCCTGCCCGAAGCTAAAAAACTAAAGCCCAACGTCCACCGCTACAGCGACGAACACGTCGAACGGCTCAAATACATCCGCTACATGCAAGAACAGATGGGCAGCACCAATGACCAGATCAAGGCCGCCCTGAAAAATGCGAACCGCTCGCTGTCAAGTTCGCTGACAATGATCGAACCGCTGATGAACACCCTCAGCCGCATCCCTTCCGATGCCGAGCACTACACGAAAACGGAGTTTGTCGACGCCTTCGGCCTGGACGCAGCGCTGGTCGACCGGCTGCTCGAAGAGGGGGTCCTTCTGCCGACGGCCGAGGACGACTTCACCCATAAAGACGCGGCCGTCGTCAAACTCGCGGAGATGTTCGAGAGCGTCGGCGTCGCGCCCGGCATCCTGAAAGTCTACGCCGAACACGCCCAGGCCCTGGCCACCCTCGAGCGGCAGATGCAGCAGCAGCTCTGCAAGGTGCGTACGGACGAAAACTTCTCGACCCTGTGGAAGATCCTCTTCGAAACCCTCTTTAGCGCCAAACCCTACCTGTTCGACCGGACCGCCTACCACGCCTTCGTCACCGCGCTCAAAGAGGAACTGGATGCGGAGGATATGCTAGAATGATGCGGTTTATTTTATAAGGAGTTTTGATGTTCATGAAAAAAAGAGTAATGACACTGATCGCCGTGATCGGGCT
>JARROU010000222.1:0-2664 GCA_037383585.1 Campylobacterales bacterium
GTGGGCGCGATGGCGGCGCTGATCTGGGGTGCGGACTTTATTATCCGGGAATCCGAACGCATCGCCCTGCACTATAATATTTCGCATTTCGTGATCGGTGCGACGCTGATCGGGTTCGGGACCTCTTTGCCGGAAATGGCGGCCTCCATGATGGCATCATGGTACGCCAAGCCCGACATGGCGGTCGCCAACGTCGTGGGGAGTGTCACCCTGAACATCACGATGGTGCTCGGAGCCGTCTTTTTCCTGGCGAAAAAAATGAATCCCGACCGGGACCTGTTCAATATGGACAGCGCCTGGATCCTCTTTCCCGTCATCGTCTATTTTCTGATGGCGTATGACGGCGTCATCGGACGGTTCGACGGGATCATTTTCCTGATGCTCATGGGCGCCTACCTGTTCTTCCTCTTTTCGACTGACGGGACGGAGTTGACGGAAGAGATCGATGAATCCCTGGAAAAAGAGCCATTCGGCTGGGGAAAATCGATCCTCTTGCTGCTGGCCGGGTTTGCCATGACGATCGGCGGCGCGCATTTCGTTGTTGACAGCGGCAGCGAAATTGCCCGCAGCCTCGGCGTCAGCGAATGGCTGATCGGCCTGCTGCTCATCTCGTTCGGTACCTCGCTTCCCGAACTCGTCGTATCGCTGGTTGCGCTGAAAAAAGGGAGTGCGGATCTCAGCATCGGGAACATTATCGGATCGAACGTGGCAAACTTTGCCATGGTGCTCGGCGGGGCCGCCCTGATCCGGCCGCTCGTTATCAATACCGCGAACCAGTTCGATGTCTACATCATGATGGCCGCATCGCTTGCCCTGCTGCTGATTCTTGCCAACAAGCTCTACAGTAAGGCCGGAGGGATCTTTCTGCTCATGATCCTCTCTCTTTTCATCCAAAACGCCGTGCTGCACGGCTAGGGTGAAAGACACTCACTTCTTGATATAGCCGAACTCCAGCAGTTTGTCGTAAATATTCGAAACGATCGCTCCCGCCGCCGAAGCGCCGTGTCCGCCGTGTTCTATGAGGACGGTGACAACGTATTTCGGTTTTTTCGCAGGACCGTAGGTCGTCAGCCAGGCGTGTGAGCGCGTATAGTAGGCCATATCCTCTTCTTTGATCCGTTTTTTGGTGGCCTGCGAAATGCCGATCACCTGGGCCGTCCCGGTCTTTCCTGCGATCGTCACCTTTGAGGTGATGTGCGCCGTGGCTGTCCCTTTCGGATGGCTGCACACCTGCCGCATCGCCCGACGGATGATCGGAAGCTTTTTCTTCTGATCGGGGGTGAGGACATCTTTGTAGACGGCATCGGTCAGGGTGTTGTCCACCATTCTCGCCAGGCGCGGCTGCGGCAGTTTCCCGCTGGCGATCAGCGCGGTATTCTGAGCGATCTGCAGCGGTGTGACCAGGACGCTTCCCTGCCCGATCGAGGTGTTTAGGGTTTCTCCGATGTACCACGGCTCATTGTAACGCTCCCGTTTCCAGGCCCGGTTCGGAATGGTGCCGATGAATTCATTCGGCAGATCGATCCCGGTTTTCTGTCCCATGCCGAAGCTTTTGAGCCCTGAGCTGATCTTCTCGATGCCGACTTTGAGACTTCCCTTGTAGAAATAATCGTCGCAGCTCTCCCGGATGGCCTTGTTGATGTCCGTCTTTCCGTGTCCCCAGCTCTTCCAGCAGCGGAAGTTCCGGTTGCCCAGCTTCATCGTCCCGCTGCAGGTGACATACCACCACTGACTGATGCCGCTGTCGAGGTAGATCAGCCCGATGGCGGGCTTGATCGTCGAACCGGGCGGGTAGAGACCGTTGATGATCTTGTTGGTAAAGGGCATGTCGAGATCATTGATCAGCGCATTCCATTTTGCGGACGAAATCCCGGAAACAAAGGTATTGGGGTTGTATTCGGGATAACTGCCTGCGGAAAGCACTTCTCCGTCCATCCCCATGACGATCACGGACCCTGCTTTGCCTTGCATCAGCCTACTGATGTACTGCTGCAGCCGCATGTCAATGGACAGGACCAGATTGCGGTTTTCCGTCGGATGGCGGGTCTCAAGCACCGAAACCTCTTCGTTGAGTGCGTTCATCTGAACGGTACGCTCCCCCGGTATGCCCTGCAAATAGGCGTTGTACTCTTTTTCTAGGCCCGATTTCCCCACGATCCCCGTCAGTTTGAGTACCGGATCCTTTTCGATCTCCGCCTGGTTGGATTTCGCCGTGTAGCCGATGATGTGCGCCGCGGTTTTTTGATAGGGGTAATACCGCATCGGCGCCGGAGAGATTTTGACATTGTCCAGCAGGTTGAGCTTGGAATAGACCGGAAGGATGTCTTCGTAGGAGATGAAGTCAACGACGGCGATCTCACGGTGATTGTAATGTGAATCGCTGCGTTTGTAGGCCGAAAACATCTTTTCCGCATTCAGCATCGGCAACAGGGATTCGATCTGATCCAACGTCGTTTTCAGGCGTTGTATATGCTTCCTGGTGCTCAGGTGCGGCATGATCTCGATTTTAAACCCCAGTTTGTTGATCGCCAGCGGCTTGAAGTTCCGGTCAAGAATCTCGCCGCGTATCGGAGCGATCAGCTCCGTCTTCAGCGTGTTTTCGCTGGAGAGCTGTTCATAGTAGCGGTTGGAATGCACGCTCAGCCGGGTGTACTACCTGAGCGT
>JARROU010000223.1:0-2650 GCA_037383585.1 Campylobacterales bacterium
ACCGGAGATCGGGATAAAAATCCGCCGAAAAGGGACGGATATCACGATCAGCATCCTTGACAATGCCGGCGGCATCCCCGAACATTTCGTCAACAAGGTCTTCGACCTCTATTTTACGACCAAGATCAACGGCCACGGGACCGGTCTCGGGCTCTACGTCGCGAAAACGCTCATCGAAAAAAGCATGCAGGGAACGATTACGGTGGAAAACGGGAGCAAAGGGGCCATCTTCACCATCTTCCTCCCCTACAAAGCAGCGCGCTCATGAACTTCTGCTACGCCAACATTTCCATCCTTTTCGCCGACGATGCGCTTTCAGCCCAACAGCACTATTCGGAGTACCTCGGCGAACTCTTTCATACCGTGTACGAGGCCGGTGACGGCGAAACGGCCTGGGAGCTCTACAGGATGCACCGGCCGGATATCCTCCTGCTCGATATTGAAATGCCGTTGCTCGACGGGATGTCACTTGCACGCAGAATCAGGGAGAAGGACCAACGGACCCGCATCATCATCGCTTCAGCATACGGAAGCGAAGCGAGGCTGCTGCAGGCCGTCGAACTTGGTTTGACACGCTTTTTACCGAAACCTTTCGGCCGGCGGGATCTGCAAAATGCGCTTGCAAAAGCCGTCAGTGAACTTGACGTCATCCCGCGTTTTGCGCTCGGCCACGGCTATCAATGGGACAAGAACGAACAGAAACTCTACCGCAACGAGGAAGAGGTCAAGCTGACCACGCAGGAGCGCGAACTGCTTGCACTGCTCTGCACGGCGCCCAGGCAAACGTTTTCGATCCATACAATCGAGATGCACCTCTGGCCCGAAACGCAGTATGAAACGGATCTGACCTCCCGTCTCAAAACGCTGGTGAAACGTCTCAGACAAAAACTCCCCCACGGCTGCATCGAAAATATTTACGGCGAGGGCTACCGGCTCGACATCCCCTGCTGATCTTTTTCTTTTCCCCTTCTATAATTCGTTTTCATTATAATCACATCCATATCACATATATGAATTACTTCTATAATAGTCACTTTTCAGTCACTATATTTTTTTAAAATTTCTTATCTTTAAACAGGAGCAGTAGCATGGTGAAACCGACACCAGTCAACGAAGAAATCAGGCTCGATAAACACAAATACATCATGAGCCGGACCGATACGAACGGGAATATTGAGTTTGGAAATGACTATTTCTTCGAAATCTCGGGCTACAGTGCAAACGATCTGATCGGACAGCCCCACAACGCCATCCGTCACCCGGACATGCCCAAAGTGATCTTCAAGCTGATGTGGGACCGGCTGAAACAGGGCAAGAATATTTTTGCCGTCGTCAAAAATCTGGCCAAAGACGGACGCTACTACTGGGTGACGACAAAGTTCGAAATGAAAAAACACCCGGTGGAAAATTCGATCGTAGGATATATGGCCTACCGCCAGGCGGCCAAACCCGCTGCGGTCGCGCAGATAAGCAAGCTCTACGAGGAGCTGATCGAAATTGAAAACACGGGCGGCATCGAAGCGTCCGAAAAGTACCTCATCGGCTATCTTGACGCACAGCGTAAAACGTATGACGAGTTTATCGACGAGGTCATCGGAAACAAAGGGGCGTTCAAACTCTTCTTTTCGACGATGGCAAAACTCTTCGGCGGGAAATAGTCACCTGCGACCGTGACAACCGTCACGGGTCCCCCCGCCACATCTTCAATAATTCCACGGTAGTAAATTCTTCACTCAATCTAAATATTTTAGTTTAAAATGAAAATTATTAATAATATATTATAATAGCATTGCGAAATAATATTATTTTCTGATACCGGAGCAGGAAAACCAATGAACTCAACATCCTCGGAACGTCTACCGAGAACGCCTGACAATTCTTTTCCGCCCCATCCTTATGAAACAGATGCTTGCGAAAGGATTCAACGGTTTGCGAAAACGGGGTGCTTCACTCTGGATTTACGCCAAAACAGCTTCAAGGGGCAAGGAGCAATCTGTGACATCTTCGAAACCGCTTCGGAACGCTGTGAACTGCCGTACAGCGCTTTTATGGAACCCGTCCATCCGGATGACCGCAGCCTTATGGAAGAGCTCCTATCCGCATCCGGGAACGCCCCGCACGAACGTCGCATCGATTACCGTCTTCTGATGCCCGACGGCAGGATTAAACATGTTACGGGCCTGTTCAATATCCGGTTTGACGACTCGGGACAAGCGCTGAACGCATCGGGAGTGCTGCAAGACATCACCGCTCTCAAAACGTTGCAGTATGAGAATTCAATGTTGCAGCAGCTGCTCATGCAGCAATCGAAAATCGCACAGATGGGTGAGATGATCGAAAGCATCGTCCATCAGTGGAAACAGCCTCTGCACCAGATCAATGCCATCCTTCCCGGACTGGAAAGGCACTTCAGCGCGGGCACACTGGATTCGCAACGGCTGGCACTCAAACTCGACGAGATCGAGATGCTGACCACCCACATGGGCCAGACCGTGGACAGTTTCAGACACTTTTTCCGATCGGACGGACCAAAAGCACTTTTCTGCCTCGCCGATGCCGCGGCCGATGTGATGCGTCTGCTCAAAAGAGAACTGGAACGCAGCGGCGTCGAGTGGGAGCTCTGCGCTTAAGGCAAACACATGGTCTCCGG
>JARROU010000224.1:0-3385 GCA_037383585.1 Campylobacterales bacterium
TCGCCCTTGTCGGAGACAGCGGGGGCGGCAAAAGCTCCCTGGTCAACTTGCTGATGCGTTTTTACGATCCGGCGGAGGGGGAACTGCTCATCAACGGGAAAGACGTCCGGGGCTATGACCACCGTTCGATCCTGAAGCAGATGGCGGTCGTATCGCAACGCGTCTACATCATGCAGGACACGCTCGCCGAGAACGTCGCGTACGGCCTGGAGCTGGATGAAGAACAGGTGATCGAAGCCCTGAAGCTGGCCGACGCGTACGATTTCGCGCAGGCCCTGCCGGACGGGATCCATACCGTGATGGAAGAGGGCGGCGTGAACCTCTCCGGAGGCCAGCGCCAGCGCATCGCGATCGCCCGCGCGATCTACAAAAACGCTTCCGTCCTGATCCTCGACGAAGCGACGAGCGCGCTTGACAACGAGAGCGAACAGCGCATCCGAAAGGCGCTGGAATCCTACATCAAAGACAAGATCACCATCATGATCGCCCACCGCCTCAGCACCGTCGAAAACGCCGACCGGCTCTACTTCTTCAAGGCGGGCGAGATCACCGATTCCGGAAGCTTCTCGGAACTGATGGAACACTCCGAAGATTTCCAACGGATCGCACGCAGCTACGACGGCTGAATTCTGTCGGAATGAGCGTTTCGGTTGAAGAACGCAAAAGGGCCGAAGCTCGGTGAATTACCGGCTTCGTATGAAACATCAAAACAATATGAATTTTCTGAGAAGTATTATTTTCGAAGTCGATTTTTCTTTAATCAAATCGGAATATCGCAATTATGGAAGTTGTCTTAGTAGGGACTTTCAAAGGCGATTTTTTCTTTAATCGACGCAGAGATAAGTGAAATGTACTGATGTACATGAGCTTGTCGATAACGAAGAGTAAAGGAAAAAGCGTCGTTGAAAGTGGCTCCGGATACTGGATTCCGGAGGTGGTTTCAGTGACGATCTTTCCGGATTTTAGCAGTGCCTCCAGCCGTGCTTGTGATGCATTGTCAAACAGCAGTTTCATGTCTTCCATGGTCAACGGACGCTTGTCGAGGGTATTGAGTATTTCCGTATCACTGTAGCTGCCCTGGCAGGATTCGGCATGGGTCCTCGACGCGATGTGAATGGGAAGCTCCGGGTCGAATCTGGCCGCGACGGCATGTAATTCGCCGTAACTGAGCCCCTGGACGGGGTAGGCGGGCGGGCGGTCGATGGTCCCGATGTCGATCCGTTTGCAGGGAATTTCGTGCAGCACGGTGTTGAGGGCGGCAATCTCTTCATCGGTATCGTTGAGGCCGTGGACGAAGAGGATCTCGAGGTAGAGGTCGCCCCTGTACTGGCGGGAGAAGGATTTTATTGCTTCAACGATGGTGTCGATCTCCATCCCTTCCGCGGGACGGTCGATTTTTTTGAAGACCTCCGGAGTGACGGCATCGAGGGAGAGCTTGACCTGGTCGAATCGCAGCAGCGTTGCAAAGGTCTCCGGGTTGTCCAGGGTGGCGCTGTTGGTGAGGATCAGGGTTTTGGTATCGCCCTTGATGGCATCGATACGTTTCAGAAGTTCGTCGAGGTTCGGATAGAGCGTCGGCTCTCCGTTGGCGGTGACGGTGATGTCGTCGATGCCCGGATGCGCTTCGAGCGCCCGATGCAGTTCTTCGATAATTTCGTCGACGCTGCGATGTTCTGTCTGGGTTTTAACCGGTGCGGCCGGCGCGAGTTCGCAGTAGAGGCAGTCGAAATTACACTGTTTGAGCCCCGGCGAGAGATCGATGCCGAGGGAGGTGCCGAAGCGGCGGGAATTGACCGGTCCGAAGATCGATTTATTTGCCGCTGACACGATGGCATTCCCGGACGAAATGCTGCGCATGTTCGACCGGGACATCCGGAAGGATACCGTGGCCGAGGTTGAAGATATGGCGCTTGCCACCCATGATCTCCTGCAGTGCTTCGACGCATTCGGTCGTACTCTCTTTCGAGTAGAGGCGGCACGGTTCCATGTTGCCCTGAAGAACGTAGCGTTCCCCCAGTTTCTCTTTGGCGAGGGCCATTGGCGTGCCCCAGTCGACGCCGAAAACGTCGAAGTTGCCGTAGACGCCGCCGCGCTCGATAAAGGAGGCGACGCCTTTGGGGAACATGATGATCGGAATATGCGGGTACTTTTCTTTGAGGTACTCGGCGATCTGGACCATATACTGCCAGGAGAATTCGTCGTATTTGCTCGGTTCGATTGCCGCGGCCCATGAGTCGAAGATCTGGACGACGTCGACGCCGCTCTGGATCTGCTTTTCCATATAGAATTTGACGACTTCGGTCACTTCACGGAGGATGGCGTGCAGGAGTTCCGGCTCGGAGTACATCATCTTTTTGCAGATATTGTACGTCTTGGTCCCCTGACCTTCGATCATGTAGGTTGCGAGCGTCCACGGCGCGCCGGTGAAGCCGATCAGCGCTTTGTCGTCTCCGCGTTCGTCGAGCTGTGTGCGAAGCAGCTTGATGGTGTCATAGACATAGGTGAGCTTCTCAGCGGCTTCTTCGCCTCCGATCAGACGGTCGAGGTCCTCTTGCGTGCGCACCGGATCGCTGAATTTCGGGCCTTCGCCTTTGACGAACGAGAGGTCCATCCCCATTTCGTCGGGAATAACGAGGATATCACTGAAGAGGATCGCGGCGTCGACGCCGACGATGTCCAGGGGCTGGATCGTGACTTCCGCCGCTTTTTCCGGATCGTGACAGAGGTTGAGGAAGCTGCCCGCCTGGGCACGGACTTCCATGTATTCCGGAAGATAGCGGCCGGCCTGGCGCATCATCCATACCGGGGTGTAGGGGGTCTCTTTGCCCAGGCAGGCATCGACGAAAATTTTACTCATTGTATTGTCCTATCGGGTGAAATTGTGAAGCGATCAGTGATGATCGCCTTTGTGCAGAAAATAAAGCGCCAGAGCCAGCAGCAGGATGGAACCGGAGAAATAGAGCATTTCGAGGGCCCCGTCGTAATGGGTGTGCAAAACGCGCTGGAAAAAGCTGACGACCAGGACCATAACGATGACCTTGGCGATCTTGTCCTTGAGCTGATCGAGCGAGTGGATCTTGAGCACTTCCGAACCGCCGTCGGATTCTTCAGCCGCATCGATCTTGGAGATGAAAAGCTCGTAGACCCCCATGGAGAAAATGAGCATGACGATGGCGATCAAAAAGAGATCGACGGCACCAATAATGGCGGAAACAACGTCTTCATGCAGATGTTCCGGATGGGCATGATGGAAGAGCATATCCCAGATCAGAACGAGGACCCCCCAGATATCAAGGCTGGCGACGATAAAGAGAATGATCGCACCGAGCATCCCGAAGATGACGGAGAGCAGTGTGAAGAAGCGGCTTCGCCAACGGACACTTTC
>JARROU010000225.1:0-2625 GCA_037383585.1 Campylobacterales bacterium
ATTATGCAGGCCGCGGAGAAACTGGGCAAACCCATTGAACACGACGCGGCGTTTGAGATCGCGCGGCGTTCGCGCGGCACGCCGCGGATCGCCCTGAGACTGCTGCGAAGGGTGCGTGACTTCGCTGACGTCGCCGACGAAGAGCGTATCCATCATAAGCGCACCGCTTATGCCCTTAACGAACTGGGCATCAACGCCCACGGTTTCGATGAAATGGACCTGCGCCTGCTGGAACTGCTGGTCCAGGCCAAGGGGCGTGCGATGGGGCTCAGCACCCTCGCGGCGGCGCTCAGCGAGGACGAAGGGACCATCGAAGACGTCCTCGAACCCTATCTGCTCGCCAACGGCTACCTCGAGCGCACGGCGCGCGGCCGGGTGGCCACGCCCAAATGCTACGACGTACTGCGCCTGACCCCGCCGACCGAACAGGCGGGACTCTTTTAAAGGGAGCGAATGAAGCCACAGACGATCTTCGCCGTATTACTGGCCGCTTCGCTGTACTGGATGTACCTGCTTTACAGTCCGTATCTGATGAGCATCCTTATCGCCTCGCTGCTGGCCGTTTCGACCTACTCTTTCAAACACCGGCTGCGTGTAGCAACCGGTTCCGTCATTGCGGCGGCAACGATTACGACCCTGATGATGGCCGCGCTCTTTTTTGCGCCGCTTGGCTACTTCCTCGCCAAACTCACCATCTCTCTTCAGCACTTCGATCCGCAAACACTCGAGACGATCACGCTGTACCTTCAGGACATCATCGAGCGCGCCCCCGGGTTTTTCGGCACATCCAAATCCTACGTCTCCGACTTTCTCGCTTCGTTCGATCCCGCGGAACTGGCGAAAAAGGCCTTTGCCTATGCCGGCACCATCGGCAGCGTCAGCGCCTCCTTCGTCAAAAATGCGCTGATGATCATCGTCTTTTATTTCTTTGCACACCTCTATGGCCAGAAACTCGTTGCCTATTCCAAACGCATCATCAACCTTCCGCCCGACGACGCCAGACTGCTCAGCGGAGAAGTCTCCTCGGTGATGAGCATCGTTTTTTACTCAATCCTGCTCACCGCCGCGCTCGAAGGGGCCCTCTTCGGGATCGCCGTCAGTTTCATGGGCTACAACGGGCTGCTGTTCGGGATTATGTTCGGGTTCGCTTCGCTTATCCCCGTCGTCGGCGGAGCGCTGATGTGGGTGCCCTTTTCGCTGTACGAGCTCTCGCTGGGGCATACGGGGGGCGCGCTTTTCATCGCCGTCTACACCGTTGTCGTCATCTCCATTATCGCCGATACCTTCGTCAAGCCCGTTATCATCAAAAGCATCGACAGCCGGCTCTCGAGTACCGAGACCAAGCGCAACGAGCTCATCATTTTCTTCTCCATCCTCGCCGGACTGACGAGCTTCGGGTTCTGGGGCATGATCCTCGGTCCCGCCATCACCGCCTTTTTTATGGCGCTGCTGATCCTGATAGAACGCAAAAACGCGATCAACGAGCCGCCGCTGGAAGAGTTAGTCGGTAGCCGATAGTTGGTAGTTGGTTGTTGGTAGTGTCAGGATGACTGTGTCATCCTTATCGCTTACTTAGGGCTATCCGCCAAGCGCGGAAAATCAGGCCCACGGGTAAGCCGCTTCAAGTCCGTCGTAAAGCGCGTCGGGGGTCATATCGCCCTTCTCTTCCCAGAGCCGTTTCATCACGACGTTGTCTTCTTCGCCGTTCCAGGTCTTGATGTAGTGCCCCTCTTTGTAACCGTGGTCCTGGCGGAACTGATTGAGGATGTTCTTTCCGACATAGAGACGGTAGAGCGACGTCAGATCCAGGTTGCTGATGCGGACCAGTTCGAAGAAATCGGCGAGCAGTTTTGTCAGGTCCGGCTTGGCATCCAGGGCGTCTTTCATCACCGATTCCACCTGCGCCATCACCAGTTTTTCGTCCGCGAACCCTTCCGCTTCGTCATGAAGCATTTCATAAAACGGCATGATCGCGATGGCCTTTGCAGCCTCTTCAAGAGTTCCGAGTCCGCGGCGCTTGTATTCTTGCAGTACAAGGCTCATGACGAAATGCCAGACGTCGACGACTTCGATCTGCAGGTTGGCCCAGTCCGGGTCGGCGGCGATGTTCTTCCAGTGCTTCCACGCAAACGAATCGATCATCTCGGCGCATTCCATGTAGATGCAGCGTTTCCAGTTGATCGTTTTGCCGTTTTTCGTGAGGCCGGCTTCCCAATCCTGTCCGTTTGTGGCATCGTTGAGCTGCTGCTGCAGCTTCAGCATCTGTAACGCTCTGTCCATATCTCGCTCCGATTTTTTGTCGATATTCTACTGAAGTTGACTTGAAAAGGGGATTCCTTTGAACCGCGGGGTTAACTTCATTATACAAGTTCATTATTGGTGATCGGGGACGATAATGAAAACAGAGTGATCCAATAAGAAGGAATCCGTCATGCCTCCAAAGCCCTTCATAATCGCCGCCGTTCAGGCGGAACCCGTTTTTCTCGACACCGCGCTCAGCATCAAGAAAGCGTGCCGCCTGATCGCAGAGGCCGCGAAAAAGGGAGCGAAGCTCGTCGTCTTCCCCGAAGCGTTCATTGCCGGCTATCCCGACTGGATCTGGCAGGTCCCGCCCGGGGAGATGAG
>JARROU010000226.1:0-2619 GCA_037383585.1 Campylobacterales bacterium
GATCAGCGCCTTGGCTTCATGGCGGTCCGTTCGTCCGGCCGACGTGACAAAATCGTACAGCATCCCCAGGTCCAGTGCCCCCAGTGTCAGGTCGATCCCGCTGACACGCTCGCCCGAGAGCTCGTTGACGATCGGCAGGCGCGAGCGCACCGTCGGAAGCAGGACCGATTTTCCCGGCACGATGATGACCAGCACGATGTTGGCCGGAGGTTCCTCCAGCAGTTTCAGCAGGGCGTTCTGCGACTAGACGTTGAACTGTTTCGCCGCCAGAACGACGTATTTCACGGACGATTCGCTGATGTAGGCCTCGGCGATCACCGCCTTGGCAGCGGCGATCAGGAAGTCGTCGCGCACGAATCCGACGACGCGGCGGGGATGCAGCGTTTTTTTCAGCGCCTCGAAACGCTCTTCGACCTCATCATTGAGGATGATATGGCTGCGATCAAGTTCATTCATCGGTATCGACTTCCCCGAACAGGACCGCATTGAGCGACAGATCGAACAGCCGGTAGAGCTGCATCAGCTTGATATCAAGATAGGGGTCGTACGAACGCAGTTTCATCGCGTGGCCGAACTCTTCATCGAGCAGCCAGAGGCAGCTGTTGTCCGCACGCTTGGCGATCTCGGAACGCGGGTCGTTCCCTTTGCCGATGTACCAGAAGAAGTAGTTGCCCGAAAACGACAGGTCGAGCATGTCGGCCAGCATATCCATCGCCTCGCCCCCCGTCATCTCGTCAAACTCGGGGTAGATCCGTTCCAGGCTGATCAGCGGCACCATCGGACGGTCGTTGGAAAGCTGGTTGATCATCGTCGTGATGTACTGCTGGAACCAGTCGCGTTTGCGGTCGGTCACCAGGACGATGGTCTTGCCCGCAATGATCTGCGACACGGCGAGCATCGTCGACGCCGTCCATTCGAAACGGTTCTCTTCGACCCAGTTGAACGACGCCCCCTCGGAGCGAATGGTCTCGAGCATCCATTTCATGAACGACTGCATGGGGCTTACTTGTCCAGTTCGTAGGCGTTATGCAGCGCGCGCACCGCCAGTTCTGCATATTTTTCGTCGATGACCATGGAGACCTTGATCTCCGACGTCGAAATCATCATGATATTAATGTTCTCCTTCGCCATGGTCGCGAAGGCTTTGGCCGCGACGCCCGTATGGGATTTCATGCCGACGCCGACGATGGAAACCTTGCAGATGTTCTCGTCGTAGCTCGCCTCTTTGATCTCGCTCTTTTCGATAAAGGTTTCGACGACGCGTTTGGCATCGACGAGCTCGTTCATCGGCACGGTAAAGTCCATATTGGTCGTTTCGTCGTGCCCCAGGGTCTGGATGATCATATCGATGTTGACGTTGTTCGACGCCAGCGCGCCGAAGATGTCGGAGGCGATGCCCGGACGGTCGACGACGCCTCCCAGTGAAATACGCGCCTGATTACGGTCGAGCGCCACACCGCTTACCAATGGTTTTTCCATGATGTTTTCTTCCTTTGTGATCAATGTACCTTCGGCATCCGAAAAACTTGAACGCGTGACAAGGTTGACGTTGAGCTTTTTCGCCAGCTCCACCGAACGGTTCTGCAGCACCTTCGCACCGAGCGAAGCGAGTTCGAGCATCTCGTCGTAGGAGATCTTCTCGAGCTTCTTCGCCTTGGGTTCGATCCGCGGGTCCGTCGTATAGATGCCTTCGACGTCCGTATAGATCTCGCACAGGTCCGCTTCCAGCGCCCCGGCGATCGCGACGGCGGAAAGGTCGCTGCCCCCGCGTCCGAGCGTCGTCACGCGCCCCGCTTCGTTCACGCCCTGGAAGCCGGCGACGACAACGACGTTGCCCTCCCCGAGTGCCCGGCGCATCGGCGTCGGATCGATGTGTTCGATCCGTGCTTTCGTATGGACCGTGTCGGTCACGATGCCCGCACGGCGTCCGCTCATGGACTCCGCCGGCAATCCCATCTCGTTGAGCGCGATGGAGAGCAGCGCCGCCGTCACGCGTTCGCCGGAGCTCAGCAGCATATCCACCTCTTCGCGTTTCGGAGTGCCGCTGAAGTGTTCGGCATAGCCGACGAGTTTGTTGGTCTCGCCGCTCATCGCCGAAACGACGACGACAACGTCATGGCCTTCTTTTACTGTTTTGGCGACGCGGTTGGCGACGTTCTGGATCCGCTCCAGGTCGCCGACGCTGGTCCCGCCGAATTTCTGAACGATCAGCATCTTACAGATACCCCTTTGTTTGGAAATAACCGATCACCTTTTCGTAGATCGGCTTCTTGAAATGCGCGACATAATCATAGAGGGCGTCGATCTCGATGAACTTGTAGTCGATAAACTCCGGATGCTTCGTCTCCAGATTGATCTTCGCCTTATGCTTGAGCCGTACAAGAAAATAGCGCTGTGTCTGTCCGCAGTACGGGCGCATACGCTCGGCCACATGGTTCGGGAAATCGTACGCCAGCCATTCCGGGTATTCGGCGACGACTTCCACCTTTTTCGTACCGATCTCCTCTTCGATCTCCCGGATCAGCGCTTCTTCGGGTGATTCACCCTTGTCGATCCCTCCCTGAGGGAACTGCCAGATGCCGCTGATATCGCTGCGTTCGGCGATAAAGATCTTCTTGA
>JARROU010000227.1:0-2597 GCA_037383585.1 Campylobacterales bacterium
TCGAGCACGCCTCGTACGGGTTTCGCGCCGACGAAATCCGCCGCACCGGGCACGACGGCACGATGCGCATGGACAGCGCCGCGCTGCTCGTCCCCTCCGACCGGATCGTGATGGAAGTCGGTTTCGAGCACGGCATCCCGCAAAACAGCGCGCTTTATTTCCGAGGCAGCGTCCTCTATCTCGACAAGAAAGACCACTGGGAACCGATGCCGCCTTATTTCCGACGTGCCTTTGCCCCCGTGCAGACGGCCCGGCAGGGGATGTACGATCGGATCACGGATCTCGTCGCCTACAAGGTCTCGCTCTATCCGACCCATAAAAAGTGGCTTTACCTGCTCGATCTCCCTTACGAAGCGCCGGAGGGCGCAACGATCAACGCCGACTTTGAAACGACGCTCGAAAAGCCTGTCGAAGAGCCCCAGCACTACGCCGCCGGGTCTGGGCTCGCGTACCGCTACGGCGCACAGACCGCAAAAGCCGTTTTAAGGATCGCGAGCGACTACAACGCAAGCGCAAACCCCCGCTCCTTTTCTGTCGCCCGGGAGATCATAGCCGCCTTTCCCGAGCCGAAGCAGCGGCTTCGCGCCCTCTTCGACCGCTTCCAAGAAAGCAACCTCACCTACACCCTGCGTCCCGAACCGCTCGACCTCAACCACTCCGTCGACAGTTTCCTTTTCGACAAGCGCAAAGGGTACTGCGTCCATTTCGCCGGCAGTTTCGTCACGATGGCACGGATGGCGGGACTGCCCGCACGCGTCGTCACCGGCTACAAAGCCGACCGCAAAAACAGCGTCAACAACTACCTTGCCGTCAAGGAGCGCGACGCGCACGCGTGGGCGGAGGTCTATGTCGGCGACCACTGGGAGCGGGTGGAAACGACTTCGACCGCCATGCACATCGACGAGCAGAGTGCCGCGCTGCTGCGTCAGGGCAAAACACTCGAAGACGACAGCGAGCGCCTGATGCGGATCAATCTCTACCTGCTCTATGTAAAATACCAGGTAGAGACGTGGGTGCTGCAGTACAGCCACTTCCGGCAGATGCAGCTGCTCGACAAAGTGAAAACCCATCCAGGGTTCGCAGTAAAAGCTGCCGCCGCGTTCCTGGCGCTGGTCCTGCTCAGCGCAATGCTGTTTCTCTACCTGCGGCGTCCGCGCTGCAACGACAAAGTGCTCTGCGCACTCCGGCCGGTGCTGAGACGGCTGCAAAAAAGGGGCTATGTCCGTGAAGAGGGCGAGACCCTGCACCGCCTCTTCGAACGCTATCTTGAAACATACCCGCAGAGCGTTCTCGCTTCGGTCGACCGCGAGTACCACCGCCTGCGTTATGCCGAAAGCACCGGAGATTTAGTACAATTGCGAAAAACCGTCCGGTCATTCATCCGGGAAAAACAGGAGCCGTAAATGCTATTTGATTACCGTGAAAGCAGTCCGCTCGATATCTACAAACTGATGTCGCAGTCCATTATCCCCCGGCCCATCGCCTGGGTCGTCACCGAACAAAACGGGGTCGTGAACGTCGCACCCTTCAGCTACTTTACGGGCCTCTCTTCCAACCCGCCGACGATGCTTTTCTCCGTCGGGCACAAGAGTGACGGCACTCCGAAAGACACCCTGCGCAACCTGAGGGCCACGAAAAAATGCACCGTCTGCATCGCCTCGGAGCAGCAGCTCGAACACCTGCACTTCTCCTCCAAAGAGCTCGAAGCGCATGTCAGCGAGGCGGCGCATTTCGATATCCCGCACACGACCGTCGTCGAGGGGTATCCGCCGATGATCGAAGGCGCACCCGTCGCCTTCGTCTGCGACCTGTACAGCGAAGTGGAGCTGGGAGAAAGCAAGACGATCCCGCTGATCGTGCAGATCCGGCACCAGTTCATCGATGATGCCTGCATCACCGATGCGGCACGCCTTTCCCTCGACTTCGAACCCGTCGCGCGGACCGGAAAAAGCTATGCGCGCCTCGGCGAAGCGATGACCCCGCCGGCCATCCCCTGATCAGACTTTCTTAACGATGCCCTGACGTGCCAGCGTGTACACGTCGAAATCCTCGGCGATAAAAACCCCACCGGCGTACTGTTCCCGAATCTCGTCGCGTATCGCTTCGACGCTGTGGGTCCCGTGCGGGCCGTAGCGGGGGCTGATATGCGTCGCGATCACGTTTTTCACACCGCCCGCCTGCGCCGCCCGTCCCAGGTCACGGGCGGTCGTATGCAGCAGTTTCTTCCCCAGGGCGTCATACACCTCCTGCGTATAGGTGCATTCATGCACCAGTAGGTCCACACCTTCAAGTGCGCTTCCCAGCACGCCCGGTTCGGCATTGTCCCCCGCAATGATCAGTGTTCTTCCGACCAATGGGTCACGCAGGTAGGCCTCCGGCTCGTACACCCGGCCTTCGCAGGTGACGCTTCTGCCCGCTTTCAGCTCTCCGTAAAGCGGCGAAGGTTCCAGTCCGTCCGCGCGCAGTTTCGCCTCATCGAGGCGGTTGGAGATGTCGTTTTCTTTGAGATGAAAAGCAAAGCTTTCGATGGAGTGCACCAGCGGCAGCACCGTCACCCGGAATCGGTCGAAGACGAAAGTCTCACCGGCTTTGAATTC
>JARROU010000228.1:0-2586 GCA_037383585.1 Campylobacterales bacterium
GACAGGATTGACGCCGGGGAACCTCGCTTGTACCTGTTCTCGGAGGCGTGACAGGAAGAGTTTGAGCGTCAGGACGTCCCCGATCGCATCGTGCGCTTTGATCTCGACCCCGAGCGCACGCGCCTCTGCCGGTTCTTCTTTGTAAAGCCCGAATCTGTAGCGGAAGTATTGAAGCCGGTGGGCTTCTTCCTCGTCAAACACATGCCGGGCGCATCGCAGCGTGTCGATGAGCTGCATCTCATTCGAGAACCCCTCCTTTTCAAGCATGCCGAGATCAAACGGTGCGTTGTGGATGACCATGTAGTTCTCGGGAAGATTCAGTGCGTTCAGTGCCGAATACGCTTCCGTCTGTGTACAGAGCGGTTTGTCCGAAATCATTTCGGGCGTGATATGGTGCACCTCCATCGCGGCATACGCGATCGGAACCTCCGTGGAGCAGAACTCGTTGTAAACCTCAACGTCCCTGCCCGCTTCAAGTACCATAAAACCGATCTGGATGATCCGGTCCATTTCACCCGCGCCGGTCGTCTCCGTATCAAGCAGTACAAATTTCGCCATCAGGCTTTGCTCCTTTCGTTATGAACCTAGTAAAAATTAAATCGTTCAACGCTCGCCGTACAGTTCGTCGAAGAGCCGCTGCATATCGAATTCGGCCTTCGGGGCTTTGAAGAACAGATGCGGCAGAAGTTCCAGAAAGAAATATCCGAGGTAGATCATCGGGTAAAACACCTTTACCTCATAATAGAGCTGTTTGTACGTATGATGTTTTTTGATCCATTTGCAGGCAAATTTCGATCCACCCATGGCAAGATTGACCTCGAATGCAATGATAAAGCCCCACACCAGGTATACCAGAATCGAGCCGTACAGCAGATACCAAAAAGAGAACTCGAGCGAATAAAACATACTGTCATTGTGCCATAGCAAACCCGTAACTAACCAAAAAGTGTCTACAATAACCCCCATGATTGAAAGTGCCCCGCTCTACCTTGGCATTGTCATCGCGCTCGGTGGCGGGCTCTGGTGGCTCGAGCTGCGCACCCCGATGAAACTCTTTACCTGGCTTCCCGCGGTCGTGCTGATCTATCTCCTTTCCATCGGCTTTTCGCAAAGCGGTCTTTTGGCACAGAACGTTCCGCAGACCGACGCCTACAAGACCCTCAAAGCGTGGCTGCTGCCGATGATGCTTTTTCTGATGATGCTGCAACTCGACCTGCGGGCGTTCGCTTCGCTCGGGCGCCCGATGCTCATCGCCTATGCCGGTGCCGTCGTTTCGCTCGCCGTCGCTTTTTTCTTTGTTTTCTCCCTGTTTGGGTTCGGCCCGGAAGCCGCGGGCGTGTTCGGGGCGCTCAGCGGCAGCTGGACCGGCGGCACGGCCAATATGCTTGCCGTCGCCGGTGCCTTGGATCTGTCCGAATCGCAACTCGGGCCGGCGCTGATCGTGGACACCCTCCTGTACACCCTCTGGGTCAGTTCGCTGCTGCTCACCGTCCCCTTCGCCGCCCGTTTCGACCGCTGGAGCGGTGCGCAGCCCCTCACGGATACGCTGCAAAGCGAGGGGAGCCGGCCGGATGGTTTCCGCACGATTTTCGTTCTGGTACCCCTCGCACTCGTCACGGCCGTCATCGTCCGATACGCGGCGGCATCCCTGCCGCTGTTGCCCTCGAGCACCTGGGCCGTCCTACTCGCCACCCTGGCCGGTGTCGGGGGCAGTTTTACCCGCTTGAAACAGATTGGGGGCAGCGGACTCCTCGCCTCCTTGCTGCTCTATCTCCTCGTCGCCCTCATCGGCTCGCACGCCTCGCTGCAGGGCTTTTCCGATGTCCCGCGCTACCTGGCGGCCGCCGCCGTGATCCTGATGCTGCATGCCCTTTTCATGGTCCTGCTTGCACGTACGTTCAGACTCTCGCTTTTCGGCATCGGCATCGCATCGCTTGCCAATATCGGGGGCGTCGCTTCCGCGCCGGTCCTAGCCGCCGCCTACCACCGCCACCTCGTCGGTCCCGCCGTCATCATGGCCGTCATGGGCTATCTCGTCGGCACCCTCGCCGGCCTGCTCATCGCCTCCGGTCTGGAAAGGATCGCCGCATGAAGATCACCGGCGCGCGCATCACCCGAGACCGCATCCCCCTGGCGACCCCTTTCGTCACCGCGCTCAGGCGTGTTGATCACGCCGAGTTTATCGTACTCGAACTCCATACGGATCGTGGACTGCACGCCCTCGGCAGCGCCCCCGCCACAAAGGCGATCACCGGTGAAACCCTTGAGAGCATCGAATGCGCGCTGCGCACAAAGATCGTCCCCGCCTTGACGGGGAAGCCTTTTGAGCTCGATGTGCTGCTCAATGCCGTTGGCGCTGCCCTGCCCGGCAACAGCAGCGCCAAGGCGGCGGCGGATATGGCACTGTTTACGCTGGCGGCGCAGGCGGCATCGATACCGCTTTACCGCTTCCTCGGCGGCCAAACGGCCGCTCCCGTCAACACCGCCGTGACCGTCAGCCTGGACGCCCCTGACGAAATGGCGCGAAAAGCGGCGGAACGATATGCATCCGGATATGATCTCCTAAAGATCAAGGTCGGCGGCGGC
>JARROU010000229.1:0-4466 GCA_037383585.1 Campylobacterales bacterium
TCTGATCTTCGGGTTTGTTTTCACTGCCGTTATGGGCGGGCTCAATTATTACGTATACAAACGTTTTTTCAAACGTCTCCATTTCGGATCGCACCGACAGTGGGCCCTCGTCTGCTACGTCCTGTTCGGCATTGAGGTGCTTTTCGTCTTTCAGACGCTGACGCACCTGCTGCCCGACTCCCCGGCGCTTTATTATCTGCTCAGCAGTTCGGTCGGCGTCACGTTTATGCTCTTTTTCACCGCACTGGTCTACGACCTGATGCATTCCGCGGCTTCGCGCATCCCCTACAGCCCCGAGCGAAGGCGTTTTATCAAGATCGGTTTCGATCTGACGATGATCGTGGCGGCCGTCGCCTACCTGTTCGGCGGCCTGATCGGCGGACTGCGGCGCCCGATGCTGAACTTTCAGCGCATTTCGATCGGAGAACGGAATGCGGAACCGTTTCGGATCGTGCAGCTCAGCGATGTCCATATCGGGCTCGGAATCAAAAAGGCGTTTGTCGCGGAGTGCGTGGAACGCATCAATGCACTCGGCCCGGACCTGGTCGTCATCACCGGCGACCTGGTCGACCGCAAAGTCGAGCACATCGCGGAAGACCTGCTCCCGCTGAAGCGGCTGCGCTCCAGGCACGGCACCTTTTTCATTACCGGCAACCACGAGTATTTTCATGACGTCGAATCCGTCGTATCCCACGTACGCGACGTGCTGGGCATCACGGTACTGGACAACAAAAGCGTCCCCGTCGCAGACCGGTTCAACCTGGTCGGCATCAACGACCTGATCTCGAAACGGATGGGCGTGATGCCCTACGACGTCGAGGCCGCCTTTTCCGGATGCGACCCGGCGCTCAAGACCATCGTGCTGGCGCATCAGCCCAAGAGCGTCCGGATCATGCAGCACAAAGACTACGACCTGATGCTCAGCGGCCATACGCACGGCGGGCAGATCTTTCCCTTCGGGCTGCTTGTCATGATCGACCAGCCCTATCTGGCCGGCCATTACCGCATTGACGCACGGAAGCAGATCTATGTCAGCCGCGGGACGGGTTACTGGGGGCCGCCGCTTCGGGTCCTAGCCCCGAGCGAGATTGCCGTCCTCGATCTCGTCTGATTCCCGCCCGTGGTGCAATTTGCAGCTGACGGACGTCACGCAGTTCTCTCCTTCAAGCACATACTGCAGTTCATAGAGGTTTTCCATACTGGATTCGATGTCTTCGAATGCCTCCGTATTGCCGGCAAAAAGCAGCTGATCCCCGAACTGCAGCGGCATTTTCGGGTCCGGCAGCAAATAATCCTCATCGCCGCGTTTCAGATACAGCGCAATGGCCTGGTTACAGATGCGGTGGTCGGAACGGTTGCGCAGCAGCACCTCGAGTTTCGCTTCCCTGCCCGCTTCGAAATGCCGGCACAGGGCATAGGCATGCTCCTCATTCACGCACGTTTCCATTTTGAGGGGATTGTCTCCGACGAGCTGTTTCAAGGTGATGATCAGCCCGTCCCCCCATTCAGGCCCTTTGTTTTTGATCAGGCTCAGGAAACGCTCGCTGAGCGGTCTCGCAATGGCGATGTAGGTCTGGTTTATCAGCAGGTTTTTTACAATCGTTACCCGGTCGATGTCGGCCGCCTTGAAGACACTGTCGTCATGGATATTGTTCTGGCGCGCAATCGTAAAGATGTCCGGATTGAGCTTTTTGGCGGCCATCACGATGGTGAGGTTGATAAAATCGTCGTTCATCCCCGCAATGATGCACGACGCTTCCTTGACGCCGGCTTCAAGCAGCAGTTTCTTGTCCTGCCCCTCCCCGACCATGATGTGCGAATCGTCCTGCTTCAGCTGCCGCACCTTCTTGGGATTCGTTTCGATAAAGACGTACTCGACCCCCGCGCGCTTGAGCGCGATGCGCAGCGCCTTGCCCATCCGCGATCACGCGGATGCAGATGAAGCGGTTCCCCGTATACCCACTGTTCCAGCATCAGCAGTGACGGGGCACGCAGCCCCATATAAAGCCGTTTTGCGACGATCTTGAACGGATTTTCAACGATCTCGATCCCGATGGTGTTCAGGTTTTCCGCATACTCTTCATAGGTCGCCTCGACAATGACTTTGACCTCCGGATTGAGCAGCTTGGCCGCCATCGCCGTATGCAGGTTCATGGCATCATTGCTTGAGAGTGAAACCACCGCCTGACACTCTTTTTTGTTGACCCCGGCGATCCGCAGAACGTCGGGGTCGTTGATGTCCCCGTGCAAGGCGGGAATTTCAAGCGTATAATTCGCCAGCACCATTTCATCGATCTTCATCGAATCCTTTTCAATAACGACCGACTGGATCCCTTCCTCGCTGAGTTTCCGGATAATACTTTTTGCCAGCAGATTGTAGCCGACGAAGATGATGAAGGGTTCGTGGATATTATGGATCTTGCCTTTGAATTTCGCCATAGCGATCTGCGAAGCAAGCACCTTGTCCTGCATCAGGGCGACGATGGAACCGATGGCGTAAAACCACCCGATGACGGAAAGGTAGATCGAGAACGAGACCCAGAGTTTCTGCGGATACGTGAACATGTACGGCGTCTCGCCGAACCCGATCGTCGAAGCCGTATAGGTGATGAAATAAAACGCATCGAAAAACGTCATATGATAGGGCCGGCCCTGATCGTCCACCCCCGGAATGAGCACCATGCCGAGAATGGAAATGGCAAACGTCGTGATCAGAACGAACATCGGCACCCTCAGGCGCCGGATGATCAAAAAGAGTGCGGTATTGTCCACGGTCCTACCGTTTCGATTTTATGGTTTCCGCCGTAAACAGGATAACAGAAACGATATTGGCGATCATCGCCCCGCCCGAAAGGGAGATGATGGCCACCACAACTTCCGTATTCATGCCGACGGCATATTCGCCGAAGGCCCAGACGGAAGCGGAAGAGATCAGCTGGATATCCGCCACAAGGCTGGTGGCCAGCAGCACCGCCCCGATCTGGGTTTTGTCCCCGAGTTTGTAGACCGTAGCGATCAGATTGAAAATGATGGCGGCAAACAATTCGTATCGGCTGTGTTCTTCGAGAATGGTAGGATCACCGTAGAAGAAACCGAAATTGGTCGTCAATGCGAGGATGATAAAAAAGCCGGAAATTACGTTGGACAGGTTCATGGGCGCTCCCGATGCGGTTCATTACCATCCATTCTAATCACCCGTATTTTAAAAAAGCTTTAAGTGCCCGTCCCCTTCTTGACGGGAGAGAAAAATTAATATATAATTTTTTATATAATTAATATTGGATGATATGGATGAAACCGAAAGACGAGATAACCCGCTCACTGATTATTGACAAAAAGACTTGGAACGACAGCATGAAGTACGCCAGACAGCGCTACAAAATGAGCCTGAGCAAGGTCGTCGAGCACCTTTTGCAGGACTGGCTGGCAAAAGAAAAACGCAAACCCCTGGAAAACGAGCGGCAGGAAAAGCTGTTCTAGGCCCCCGGAGGCCTTACCGGTAGTGGCGCCCGTAGCGCTTGGCCCCGGCTGGCGGTGTCTGCTTTAACGCTTCGAGCCGCTCGATACGCTGCTCGGTCGAAGGGTGCGTTCTGAAAAGATCGCCGAATGATACCTTCCGTCCGCTGAAAGGAGAGACAATGAATAGGTGGGCGTTCTCGGGCGTCGCGCCGCGCACAGCCCCCTGTGTGTTGTAGGCTTCGAGCTTTCGCAGCGCGCTCTGCAGCCATTCCGGGTGGCCCGTGATCCGTGCCGAACCGGCATCGGCCATGAATTCGCGCGAACGGCTGATCGTCATCTGGATGACGGAGGCTGCGATCGGAAGCAGCAGGGACAGAACGATCATAACGAAGGGATTCCGGTCACGGTTGTTGCCGAACATCGCCCCGAACTGCATGACGTTGGCGATCATCGCGATTGCGCCGGCGATGGTGGCCGCGACCGTGGCGATGAGCATGTCCCGGTGCTTGACGTGCGACAGTTCATGGGCCATAACCGCCTCGACCTCTTCGTCGCTGAGCAGCGTCAGCAGGCCTTCCGTGATCGCCACGGCGGCGTGTTCCGGGTTCCGGCCCGTCGCAAAGGCGTTCGGCGTCTGCTCATGGATGACGTACATGGCCGGAATCGGCAGTTCCGCCTTGTGCGCAAGCGTGCTGATGATGCGGTAAAGCCGCGGATTCTGCTCCGGGGTGACCGGCTGCGCGTGATAATGCTTCAGCAGCATCTTGTCCGAATAGAAATAGGCATAGAAGTTCATCCCGCCGGCCAGCAGCAAACCGATCAGCGCGCCGCTCGTTCCGCCGAAATAGGCACCGAGCATGACAAAAAGCACCGACAGAAGCGTCAACAGAAAAACGGTTTTCACCTGTTCCATTATTGTCCTTCTTTTTCTCCCAGCAATTCAAGCATCTTTTTGCGATGCGTTTTTCTTGCGTAATCGGCCCCGGTCAGCCCCAGTTTGTCCCGCA
>JARROU010000230.1:0-3909 GCA_037383585.1 Campylobacterales bacterium
CGACGCGAGAAGCCTTCACCCGCTGCAGCGCATTGCCATTACCAAAAAGATCGCGTCGGTCGAACGCGTCACAACCTATGAATACGATGCCGAGGACCGCGACGCCGTCCTCGACATCCCTTATATGAATTAAACCATTTCACACAAGGATACCCCTATGGACAAAGAAACCCTGAAAAGCGAACTTTTAAAGCAGGCCAGAAACGCCTTCGAGACCGCCAGCACGATCCGGGACAATGAACGCATCGAGGTCTACCTTCACGAAGGCGTGCCGAAGACGTCGGACGTCCTCGACGAAAGCGACGAGATCGTCTACGGCGGCAACCGGGTGCTGTGCTACCAGGTCTACGGGCACGACTACCTGGAGGGGGAGATCAAGACCTGGATCGATTATGCCCGCGTCATCCAGGAGCCCACGGACGACATGCCGCTGCCCGAACCCACCGACATCGAGAAATCAATCCGCGAACTCATCGACAACCTCGCCAAGGCCAGAGGGGCCGGGCGCGACGACATCAGCTCGTTCGAGGTCTTTGCGAACCTGCCGGTGGACCTGCTGGGCAGCATCGAACAGCAGATCATCGAGTACTGGTGGAACGCGGAAGAGGAAGAGAACGCCAAGAAGCTCGCCCTCGCGCAGATCGAGGAGGCGTTGGCATAAATATCAGAACGGCATCCGAGCAAAGCCCGGCGGAGAGCCCATGCCCCAAGGGCACTTCTTTCAAGGTGCACCCCAAGGGTATTTCTTTCAAGGTACGCGTAGACGACCGAAGGAAGTATCTTCAGGTATAAACCGCGCTCAAAAAAGCCATCCCCATCCTTGATGTATTAACAGCGTTAAAAGACGCTTCCAGACTACAGCGCCAGCAGGATCTCGTAGAGTTCGAAGGCGTCCTTCGTCCCGGCCAGTTCGCGAATGGAGTGCATCGCGAAGGTCGGCAGGCCGACGTCGAGGGTCTCGATCCCCAGGCGCGTCGCCGTGATGGGGCCGATGGTCGAACCGCACCCCATGTCGCTGCGGGTGACGAACTCCTGCAGCGGGTGTCCGGCACGTTCGGCGGCGAGGACGAAGCGCGAGACCGTGCGCGAGTTCGACGCGTAGCGCTGGTTCGCGTTGAGCTTGAGCACCAGCCCCCGGTTGATGTAGGGCGCGTGCTCGGGGTCGTGCTTGTGCGCGTAGTTGGGGTGCTGGGCGTGGGCGTTGTCGCACGAGACCATCAGCGAGTGCCGGCACAGCTGCACGAAGGGCTCGTACCCGCCCGCGATGCGCTGCAGGGTGTTCTCCAAAAACGGTCCCGCCGCCCCGCTGGTACTGGCGCTCCCCACTTCTTCGTGGTCCGAGCAGATCATCAGGCAGGGACGGTCGCTGCCGACGCTGCAGATGGCGAGCAGCGCGACGTAACAGCTCAGCAGGTTGTCCAGGCGCGCCGAGGCGATAAACTCCTTTTCCACGCCGACAAAACCGGCCTTTTGCGTATCGTACAGGCTCAGCTCGTGCGACAGCAGGCGCTC
Organism: Campylobacterales bacterium; assembly: GCA_037383585.1. Lineage (GTDB taxonomy): Bacteria > Campylobacterota > Campylobacteria > Campylobacterales > Sulfurimonadaceae > Thiomicrolovo. The sequence continues at coordinate 1,513 of JARROU010000230.1, forward strand.
GAAATCCTCCACCCCCGCATTTTTCAGCTGCGCGCCCACCCACGCTTCGAAATCAAAGTTCTCGTCGCAGCCGATCAGGGCGGGCAGCTCCGTCTGCGGGTTGATGGAGCGGCTCTTGTTGGCCTCGGGGTCGAGGTGGATCGCCAATGAGGGGATGATCGCGACCGCTTCGGCCGTATCGATATTCACCTCTTTGAGTGCCCCCTCTTTCGTCTTGTAGGCGACCCGCCCGGCAATGCCGAGGTCCCGGTCGAACCACGGGTTCATCAGCAGCCCGCCGTAGGGTTCGACGCCCAGGCGCACGGTACCGCTGTCTTTGAGTACCGGCGAGGGCTTGAGCTTGAGGTTCGGCGAATCGGTGTGCGCCCCGAACATGGCGTAGTCGCTCTCCCCGGTATAGGTAAAGGCGATCACCGACGAGGCGTTGCGCGTCGTGTAGTACCGCCCGCCCTTTTCCAGGTTCCACTCGCCGCGCTCGTCGAGACAGACGAATCCCGCGTTCTCCAGCATACCCGCAATGTTCGTCACCGCCTGAAACGGCGTCGGGGACGCGTCCAGAAAGCCCAGCAGCCCTTCGTTGAAATCTTCTCGAGTCATCATCATTCCCTGCCAAAAAATTTTGGTTTGATTGTTGATCTCATTATAGCGTTCCGGCGGTGCCGCCCCGCTTACAAAACTGCCTAAATAACGCCGCTTTGCCTTGAAGCCATGCTAGAATCGTGATTTCAAAAAGTTTAATCCGAATGCCTATATACTAAAGGGCACTTCTAAAAAATGGGCACCTCTAAAATCCCTCTGAGATCCGCATAGGGTTTTTAGAGGTGCCCAAATTTGTTTTCAGGCCAGCCATGCGCATCATCCATTTCTCCGACACCCACCTGGGGTTCAGCGACCTCGACCTCGTCACCGAAACCGGCATCAACCGGCGCGAGGCGGACTTCTACGACGCGTTCACGCAGGTGATCGACGCGATCCTCGAAGCGCGCCCCGACTACGTCATCCACACGGGCGACCTCTGCCATCAGTTTCGCGCTCGAGCAGCTCAAGCGCCTCAGCGCCGCGCAGATCCCGACCGTCATCATCGCGGGCAACCACTCCACCCCGCGCACCAGGGCCGCGTCGCCCATCCTCGCCGCGCTGCGCACCCTCGACCACGTCCACCCGGTCTTCGAGGAGCGCTACGAACGGGTCGACTTCGACAATATTGTCTTCCACTGCATCCCCCACATCCACGACGAGGAGGCCAACCTCAAGGCGATCGAACGGTGCGAGACCTCCCTGGTCGCAGAGAAGCGCAACGTGCTGCTGCTGCACTGCTCGGTCGGGGCGCACTACATGATGGAGGAGTACGGCGAGCGGGTCTACCCGAAAGCCAAAGAGCCGCTGTTCGAGCGGATGGACTACGTCGCCCTGGGCCACTGGCACGGCTTCGGTGCCGTCGGAAAGCACAAAAACGTCTACTACGCGGGCTCGACGGAGCGCACGAGCAGCGCCGACGCGCGCAACGAAAAAGGCTACGCCGTCGTCACGCTGGACGACACCCCCGGCGTCGATTTCAACCCGATCCGCCTGCGCCCGAGCCACCGCGTCAAGGCCGACGGGTCGCTGGAGGAAGATGTGTTCACACAGCTGCGAAAAAGCGCCGAAACCCTCGAACTCGAAGGCGCGCTCGTCTACGTCACGCTGGAGAATCTCAGCGCGACGCAGTCCATCGACATCGCCAACGCCGACGTCGAGGCGTGCTTCCCCGGCGCGCTCAGCGTCCAGATCCAGCGCCGCTTCCGCCGCAGCGAGGCAGCACAGCATGCCGAATCGGTCAGCGCGGCGTCGCTGCAGGAGTATTTCGGGGCCTTCCTGGAGGAGCAGAGCCCAAACAGCGCGGAGTTCGAACGGCTGAACGCCAAGGTCGCCGGCCTCTTCGCCCGCTACGACGAGGTGCACGATGACGCTTGAGACCCTGACCCTGCAGAACTTCAAGTGCTACGCGGCGTTCGAGATGGAGTTCGAAAGCGGCCTATGCGGCATCCTCGGGCGCAACGGCAGCGGGAAGTCGACGCTCTTCGAGGCGGTCAGCTTCGCCCTCTACGGCGAGTACAGGGGGGCCAAGGAGCTCGTCAAGACGGCGGGGGCCGAGAGCAACGTCAAGGTCGTCCTCGACTTCACCGTCGAGGAGAAGAGCTACCGCGTCACAAGGGAGTTCCGCGGCAAGGCTTTGAGCGCTTACGCGTCGCTCAAGGAGGCCGACGAGCCCCTCGCCACCGGCGCCAAGGAGGTGACGGCGGCGGTGACGAAACTGCTGGGGATGGGCAAGGAGGCGTTTTTGCACACCGTCTTCGCCTCCCAGAAGGAGCTCACCTCGCTCGGCTCCATGAAGAACGACGAGCGCAAGGCGATGAT
>JARROU010000231.1:0-5129 GCA_037383585.1 Campylobacterales bacterium
CATCGTCGTCCCAAAGAATCAGGTGGCGGTAATAGTCGTCGTAACGGTCGAGATCACGTTTTCGGCCGCTTCCTTCGCCCACCTTTCGGAAGCTGTATTCACGCAGTCTGCCGATTTCGTTGAGGAGGGTGGGGGCATCATCGTACTCCGCAAGATAGATCTGTTTATTGTCCGAAGTCGACCCGATGTGCTGTGCCCGTTTGAGCTCTTCTTTGATCAGATGCCTCGGTTCGGGATGGGCGATGCATTGCTGCGTCTGATAGATCGGCTTTCGTCCCCGGGCGATACGGTAGAGATGTTTGCGCATCAGTTTTGCGTGGCGTTTGTAGCTCAGATGCATATCGTTGACGGTGTCGATGCCGATCATCTCGCCGACGGTGAATTCGACGACACCGTTTTTCGCTTTGAACATCTCATTGGCAAGCAGCACGGTTGCCAGGGGGCGATAGATCCATGAAGCGCTGTAAAAGAACGCCGAATTCCGTGCCGTGATATGGATGGGCAGGAGAGGGCTTTGGGAACGCTGGGCGAATTTTATAAACCCGCTCTTCCATTTGCTGTCCATGATGCCGTTGAGATAGGCGCGGGATACTTCTCCGGCGGGGAAAAAGATGACGGCCTCTTCGTTTTGCAGTGCCGTATCGATCTGTTTCATGCTCTCTTTGGTCAGGCGTCCGTTGAACGTATCGGCGGCGATGATCAAGTCTCCGATCTGATCAAAAGCCGAAAGAACCCTGTTTGCAATGATTTTTACCTTTTTATCATGCCGCACACTGCTGACCATTTTGATCAGCGTCAAAGCGTCCATGGCCCCCATGGGATGGTTGGCAACGATAATGACTTTTCCGATGGCGGGAATGTTCTGAATCTGGTGGTGATCGGTCTTGTAGGAGATATTCAGATGATCCAGTGCCGCATCGATAAAGGCAAGGTTTTTCTCTGTATGATGCTCTTCCAGGAAGCGGTTGATCTTCTCTTCCCGGAGGAGAAACTTCAAAAAAGAGAGGGTCGGTTTTCGTACCATTAAAGGATAATGGGCGAAGCGGGGGTATTCTTGATGAAGGGTGCCTTCAATATTCAGCATAGTGTGCTCCGTTTCGGCAGCCTCCGATTGGATCAACAGACGGGAGGCATGCCGGTTTTATACGGAAGGCAGTATAGATTTCATGCATTACTTCAGCATTACATTTTCGATACGGTGCGGTAACATTTTTTCTCCCGGAAAGAAGCACCGTAATTTATAAAAAATAAAGAATAAAAGGGGTTTTAAATGTTATTCAAACGCGGGCATAACAGGTGTTTTTGATTGAAAATGCGCGCGGGAAAAGGTCTGTAAGATTTTTTCGGGAGAAAGCGAGCATCAGCTGCTCAGCTTTTTGCCTTCCCAGTACTCATTGAGTTCGCGGCGAACGCGGGCGAGAATCTCTTCGCGCGTTTCGTTGTTATCAAAGGCCAGCATTTTGGCCAGTTCGGAGGCTGAACGACGTTCAGTATAAGTACGTTCGATGTAGTTGATGGCATTCGGATTGAAACGGTTAGCAGCTTCCATCGCTACTTTTTTATTGAATGCTATGGTGTCCGGGTAAGCGTTGTTAATTAGAACTAGGTATCCAATCGCTTTCATTGTACAACTTTCTGGCAGTTATTCTACAATACGTAAAAAGAACGGTCGAGGTCACTGGTGGTCTCTTGCCGTAAAACAGCTGAAATTTAATCAAAAAACCGTTGCATTTAATGATTTCCCGGCTGCTTTCTTGTATTGTAATTGAAATAGTAACAAAAAGGAAAGAAAAAATCTAGGGTATTTTTAAATTTTTTGTGTTGGGATGCTTTTTGCTGTCAGTGCCGCATTTGCACAGGAACCTTCTTTGTCATGCGACGTTGTCAATGACGGTGTCGAAAAGATTCAATGTACGTTTACGGCGTCCCGAAAAAATGAAGCGAGAGAGACGACGTTCTACTGGCATTCCGAGTCGCATCCGCAGGATGACCGCGAACACACCATCACTCTTCCGGCCGGCCACGGTTCCGTCTACGACTATCGATACCTTCGCGGGCGTGCCCAGGGGGTATGGACGGTCACGGTCACGCTGACGCATCCGGACGGGAGTGAAACGGAAGTCTCGCACCATTTCTCGCTCGAGGATACGACCATCGTCGACAGTGCCCGTTAAAGAGGAGATTTCTGAAAAACCGCTTGAGTTTTTAGAACGCCCTCTTACTTCTTTTCATTTTTGACGACCCAGACGATTCCGCCCAGGCCGACAACGACCACCCCGATCAAGAAGATCACTTCGGCCAGATCGACTCCACTCATGCATTTTCCTTTTCTTCGTTTGTTTTCTCTTTGAGCTGCCCGCAGGCCGCACTGATATCGATTCCCTTCGAATCCCTGATGGTGCAGAGCTGTCCGTGGTCGAGCAGGTATTGCCGGAATTTTTCCATATCTTCACGCTCGGGGCGCTGATAGTCGCTTCCGGGGTAGGGGTTGAAGTAGATCAGGTTTACTTTTGCCTTGATGCCGTGCAGCAGTTTGATCAGCTTTTTGGCCGAATCGATGTCGTCGTTCTTGCCTTTTATCACGAGGTATTCGAACATGACGCGTNGCGTGCAGGCTGATCGCGATATGCACGCCCAGGTCCATCTGCCCCAGCTTGTCGATGCGGGTGCTGATGCCGCTGGTCGAGACCGTCTGGCGTTTGCCGGAGATGGAAAGACCGTCGGGGTCTTTGAGGATGCGGATGGCCTTGGCAAGGTTGTCCAGGTTGTCCAGCGGCTCTCCCATCCCCATATAGACGACATTGACGCGGCGGTCCGGTCCGTGGTCGTTGTCCTTTTTGACCGAAAGCACCTGCGCGACGATCTCGCCGGGAGTCAGATCGCGGGTGAAGCCTCCTTTGGCCGTGAGGCAGAAGCTGCAGCCGACCTTGCAGCCGACCTGGGTCGAAACGCAGACGGTGTGTTTGGCTTCCTGCGCGACGGAGCCGTCCTCATGGTACTGCGTCTCTTTCATCTTCAGCCAGACCGTCTCGACGGTCTTGCCGTCGGGCAGCTCGAAGAGGTATTTGATCGTGCCGTCGGCGGCTTCCTCTTTGCGCAGGATTTTGAGGGGGTTGAGGATGTAGCGTTCGTTCAGCGCTTCGCGCAGTGCTTTGGGCAGGTTGGCCATCTCGTCGAAGCTGTCCGCGTAGTTGCGGTAGATCCAGCCGAAGATCTGTTTGGCTCGGAAGGCGGGCTTGACGGCCTGTGCGAGTTCCTCTTTAGTCAGGTCCATGATGGTCGGCTTCATGCGGTCAGTTCCTTGATCCGGCGCTTCACATGTTCGGCCAGAAGGGTTTTCGCTTTTTCGTGGTTGATAAGGAAATCGGCATGGGCGTTGGCGTCGCAGTAGTTGGTGATGCAAAAGACCCCGCCGGCAGGGATGCCGAACTCCTGTGCGATGCGCAGGACAGAGAAAAACTCCATGTTCTCGATCCCGATACCGAAGCGCAGAAACGCTTCGGCCAGTTTGGCATCGGTGGTAATGTAGTTGCTGGAGTTGACGATGATGTCTTTTGTCCCTTCGTTGTTCGAAGAGACGACATTGTCGAGCGGCGTGTAGGCTTTTTGCTGCAAAAAGGCGAGTTCGATGTTTGCTGCCGTTTTCGATTCGACGATCTCAAAAGGCTCCTTTTCGCCGTAGCTGCCCGCCGTCCCGACAAACAGAAGGAACTCGGGCTTGTCGAAGAGGCACAGACGTGTGATGTTCATCGCCGTCTCGACCAGGCCCACGCCCGTCGGGGTGGCAAAGTCGAAGGTCTCGTTGTTCCCTGCGCAGATGATCATAAACGCACCGGGATGCCGTTATCGTGGAGGTAGTGCTTGAGCTCCATGATATCGATCTCTCTGAAGTGGAAAATGCTCGCGGCCAGCGCCGCGTCTGCACCGTGTTCAAAGGCCTCTTTGATGTGCTCCATCGTTCCCGCGCCGCCGCTGGCGATGACGGGGACGTTGACCAAGGAGCTGATCTGTTCGGTGATGGGCAGGTCGAAGCCGGCCTTCGTGCCGTCGGTGTCCATCGAGGTCAGAAGAATCTCCCCCGCGCCGCGGTCGACGGCCTCTTTGGCCCATTCTACGGCGTCGATGCCCGTATCGATGCGCCCGCCGTTGAGGTAGACGTTGTAGCGGTCACCCGTCTTCTTGACGTCGATGGCGACGACGATGCACTGCGCGCCGAACCGCTTGGCTCCCTCGTTGATGAACTCGGGGCGTTTGACCGCGGCGGAGTTGATGCTGACCTTGTCGCAGCCGACGTTGAGCAGTTTGTAGATGTCGTCGAGTTTGCGGATCCCGCCGCCGACGGTCAGGGGGATGAAGACTTCCTTGGCGACCTGTTCGACGATATGCACGATCGTATCACGCTCCTCGTGCGAAGCGGTAATGTCAAGGAAGGTCAGCTCGTCCGCCCCTTCATCGTTGTAGCGCTTGGCGATCTCGACCGGGTCGCCGGCGTCTTTGAGTCCGACAAAATTGACCCCTTTGACGACGCGTCCGTCCTTGACGTCGAGGCAGGGGATGATGCGTTTGGCGAAATAATCCATTTGGCAGCTTTGTTTTTAGGTATAAAATTATAGAGCAATGCATCTTAATGTGAATGATGATTCGCCGATTGTGTTACCATTGTAAGCCTATTTAGTTCAACAAAAGAGGATCGTGTGGCGCGCCTGTCTAAAGAAGTCCGAAGAGAAAGCATTATTTCCACGGCATTGAAGCTCTTTTCGGAGCAGGGATTTTACGTCACAACCATCCCGGATATCGCGGCGAAAGTCGGCATGAGCGTCGGCAACTTCTACAACTACTTCAGTTCCAAAGACGTGCTGGCAAAAGAGCTGATCCTCTATATTTCCGAATACCTGGGCCGGCACATCCGCGAGATCAACGAACGCCCCTCAAGTACGAAAGAGAAGATCGCGGCGATCGTCTCCATGTATTTTTCGATGGCAACCGAACGGCCGGAGATGATCGAGTATTTCCTGCGGATCTACCTCTCCAACCGCGAAGTGTTTGCAGAGGGGTGTGAGGGGATGATCTGCGTTTCCCCTTTTATCACCGAGATGATGATCTTTTTCGACGACGGCGTCGCCGGGGGC
>JARROU010000232.1:0-2516 GCA_037383585.1 Campylobacterales bacterium
CGGAACGTAAAAGCCCGCCTGGGCCATCAGCACGGCGATGCCGACGCTTTTCATCAGCGACGACTTCCCGCTGGAGTTGATGCCGTAAAGCAATACGCCGTTGATATCGTGCCCGTCATGTACGGCCGGATCGAGCATGACCGTTTCGGGGTACGGCAGGTCCATATAGGCGCGGCTGCCCATAACGATATCGTTGGGCACATAGATGCCCTGGCGCTCCTGGATCTCGATAAGCGGATGGCGCAGGGCCATCAGCTGAAGGAAATTTTCGTCCTTGTGCACGTCGACGATTGTCGGACAGGCGAAGTTATACTGTTGCGCCGCCCGGGCCGATGCGACGGCGACATCGAGATCCGCCACGTAGGCGATGATGCGTTCGAACAGCAGGGTATAGCGGCGCTCGAACGTGCGCTGCAGCGTGATAAAACGCTCCTTGACCAGTGCGACGATCTTGGTTTTGTTGCGCATGATCTTGTCGGAAAGCTGTTCGGTCAGTTCCGAGGTGATCTTGACGCTGTTGGTCAGGCGTTTGACGCTGAAATCTCCAAAGGAGACGGTCTGACCGCCCAGGTCGACGCTTCCGGAGGCGAAGACCTTCTCGATCATGGCCCAGCGCGTCCGGCTCATGGCGATGTAGTACCCCTCTTTGTCGAGTACGCCCAGCGACACGTAGCCGCCGCTGCCGGCGGCACCGCCCTGCTCGCTCAGCATCTGCTCCATCGCATCCATCATGATGGCGAAGTTCTGCAGCATCTTCGCATTTTCGTCGACGAGGGCATCCACCTGCACGTCCACGCCACGGCGCAGAAAGTTTTCGTCGACCGTACTGACGGTAAAACGGCGGGAGACTTCCAGGTCGATGCTCTGTTCGATGTCGCGGATGAAGGTGTCCACCTCCTGCTCGCTGAACGGCGTCTTGATGAGTTTGTGGCGCTTGACGAAGTCCATCAGTTCCCGGATGCCCGTCAGCGAGGCATGCACGTAATTGATCTCGAACGGGTGCAGCCGGTTCAGTGCGATGCGCCGGTGCAGCCGTTCCAGGTCGTACACGCCGCGCAGGGAATCCCCGAGCATCCGCACATGCGGCATGACCCGGTCTATGAGCCCGTAGCGCCGCTCCAGTTCCGTGCGCTCCTGGATGGGATTGAGCAGCCGTTCTTTCAGCAGCCGTTTGCCAATGGCGGTCACGCTCTTGTCAATCAGGCGCAGCAGCGTCATGTCGCTGCGGTCTTTGGAAATGACGGCGAGCTGTTCGAGCGCATTGTTCCCCAGGTACATGTACCGGGTATTGTCGATCATCTTCGGGCGCGCCAGCTTCTGGATGATGTGAAAGTCGTGTTCGATGACAAAATGCACAAGCGTCGCCAGCGCTTCGGAGACGAAGGGGTGGCGTTCCAGGTCCAGGTGCTCGATCGGGGAGAGCAGGGATTGGACCTGGTAGACGTTTAAAAAAAGCTCGTTCTGGTAGTCGATCTTCGGGCGTTCATGGTTGACGCTGTAGGCATAATGTTCGCTGATCTCGAGGTAGCGGATCACCTCTTTTTGGTTCTCGACACCTTCAAGGAATGTCAACACCACCTCCGTCGTACGGTAGATGTTCAGAAGGTTGAAAACTTCGTCGAGCGCATAGGTCGGGTCCTCGCTGGTTCCGTACGTCTCGTACAGCCATGTCTTGCCCGTCGTGACGTCGATGGCGGCGTACCCGACGGTGTAGATCTCTTTATGCCGGTCGATCAGCAGGGAAACGATGTAATTGTCGTCGTTGTCGATCGTATGGTCGAAGTTCGTCCCCGGAGAGATGATCTGCCCGATATAGCGGCTGAGCTTGGGCGGCACCCCTTTTTGCCGCACGACGATGATCGTGTAGCGCTGTTCCTGGATGAGCCGGTTCAGGTAACGCTCGAATGAGACAGACGGAACGCCGGCCAGGAAAGGGTTCTTGATTCTGTTCTCGGCGATATTCTTGTTTTTCTTCGTCAGCTGGATATTGAGGAGTTCGGCCATCTCTTTCGCCTTGCCGACCTGCAGTTCGTCGTTGTTGACCTCGTAGACTTCGAAAAAAGTGCCGATCTCCATGAAAACGACGGTATCGCTTCCGTATTTCTCCTCGAAACGCTCCTGCAGGTCGAAATAGACCTCGGTCAGCAGTTTGTCTTTACGGTTGAGTATGGCATCAATATCGCTGTGTAGCACGTAAACGGACCCTGGTATTTGGAGTGTTCTTTAAAGTAAGGATTATAGCTAAAACGGCTTAGGAGGATAAGGCAAGCACCGAAAAGCGCTTGCCCGGGGAAAGTTTTTTAACGTGCGACGACGGCTTAGAAGTCACCCTCGGCGGCGCGCGGCGGGATCCCTTCCATCGCTGCCTGGACAGTCTTCGCCATTTTCAGCATCTCCGCCGGCAGTTCGTATCCGCCGTGGATCGCCAGTGTCATATCCATGGACACAAGGAACCGGTCCCCGTTTCCGTACTCGACGAGCATGATACGGCACGGCATGAAACCGCCGTAGTAGCG
>JARROU010000233.1:0-5253 GCA_037383585.1 Campylobacterales bacterium
GCGCGACCGCGTCACGATCATCATTGTCACGCACAACATGCAGCAGGCCGCGCGCGTCAGCGACTATACGGGGTTCATGTACATGGGCGAACTGGTGGAGCTGAACAAGACGGAAGAGATGTTTGTCACGCCGGCGGAAAAACTGACACAGGAATACATCAGCGGGAAGTTCGGCTGATCCTTCGTTATACCGTTCTTCGCTTCCAGGACGGCCCCTTTTCTTTCTGATTTGACTATTCTGATTGTTTTGTTCTGAAGGTTTCCGGCGCCGCAGTGCGCCCGTTAGCGGATCATATAGCCGATCCCGCGGACCGTTTTGATATAGTCCTTCGTTTTATCCGGATCGATTTTCTCTTTGAGACGGTTGATGGCGACGTTGACGGTGCGCCCCTGGTAGTTTCCGCTTTTTCCCCAGACGTTTTTGAGCAGAAAATCGCGCCGAAGCACGGTCGTACGGTTTTCGATGAAGATGCGAAGCAGGTTGAATTCGAGCTTGGTCAGTTCGATCGCAGTGCCCTCAATGAACGCTTCGCGCGAGTGCAGGTGCAGTTCGATGTCGCGGTAGGTGACGACCTGCTCCTCTTCCTCGCCGCGCGTGCGCCGCAGCACGGCTTTGATGCGCAGCATCAGCTCCTCGAGCTCGAACGGCTTGCAGATGTAATCGTCCGCGCCGCGCAAAAAGGCTTCCTGGATCTGGGCGCTGCTGTCTTTGGCCGAGAGGAAAATGACCGGAGTCTTGAGCCCCTGGTAGCGCAGCATTGCGATGTATTCGCTTCCTTCGACGTCCGGCAGGTTCCGGTCCATCAGGATCAGATCGACCGGCTCCTCGCTCAGGACGCGTTTGACATTTTTCGTATTGAGAAAACCGACGACGTCATAGCCCTCTTTTCCCAGGCTGTATTCCAGCAGTTCGAGAAGATCCGGATCGTCTTCGACGACGGCGACCATAGCTTTCATCTGTGATACCCCGATTACATATATTTAAATAGGATGGAACAATAGGGGATATTGATTACGTAAAGGTTACGTACAAATTACATATAAATCATGCGGATGTAATCAAACTGGCGTCGTAATAAAGAAATTTTAGACTTTCGGCATCTTTATCAATACGGAGTAACACTTATGGCACTTACGAAAACGACGACGGCAATCGCATTGAGCACGGCAACAGCAGCGCTCCTGACCCTCTCAGGCTGCGGTGGCGGCGGTGGGAGTACCACTAGTACGGATAACACCGGCGGCGAAGTAAATCCCGGCATCACTGATACGAATACGACCACTCTGCTGTACGACGGCGCGGGCGCGGCGGACATCCAGGAGCGTTACGAAGCGGACGATTCGACGTACAGCGTCCTGCCGGCACCGACGCTTGCGGCCGCCGCGGACATCAGAGTCCTGAGTGGCGACATTACGGCCGACATGACGCTGACGGCCGACAAGCAGTGGGACGTTCAGGGCTTGGTCAAGGTCAAAAACGGCGCGACTCTGACGGTTGAGCCGGGGACGGTCGTCTTCGGTGACGCCGGTGCAAACTACATTGTGATTACGAAAGGTTCCAAGATCATCGCCGACGGTACGAAAGAGGCTCCGATCATCTTTACCTCAAAAACAGCACTGCTGAATCCGGCAGCGGCGGACGTCGGTCAGTGGGGCGGCCTTACGATCCTCGGTGCGGCACCGACGAACCACGCCGATCCGCATTATGAAGTCGACGAGACGGATCCGGATTTCGCATTCGGCGACGCGACGATCGCTGCCGGCGACGCGAACGACGACAGCGGTATCCTGCGCAACGTCTACATCATGAACTCCGGATACACGGTAGCAACCGACCTCGAGATCAACGGTCTTTCACTGGCCGGTGTCGGTGCGGGTACGATGATTGACGACGTCACGGTCGTGAACTCCTCGGACGACTGCATCGAGATCTGGGGCGGTACGGTTGACGTCAGCAACCTGGCGATGATCAACTGCCAGGATGACAGCTTCGACCTCGACTACGGATATACGGGCCATGCGACCAACATCTTTGTCCAGCAAAAAGAGATTGCACACGCCGGCTTCGAGATCTCAAGCGGCGGCGACAACCCGATGACCATGGCGAGGATTGAAAACTTCTCCATCAACAAGATCAACGGCAGCGACGAAGGCGGTATCTACATCAAAGACGATACGACGGCACCGACCTTCGTCAACGGTCTGGTCAGCACCCTCGGAGAGACGGATGCAGACCTGCATACGAAGAAGGTCTTCGATGTGCTTCAAAAAGCGACCATCGGCTTTAAAGACGTTACGCTCAAGTAATCAAAACATCCTGGGGAAGCGCCCCGGGGCACCTTATCCCTTTCCTTTACTTCTCCTTTTGTAATCATTGTTTCCGTTTTGTAACCGTGCAGTGATGAACACGTAACGCAGCTTCTGTACCCTTCGCTTATCTTTATTATGTGGGGAATGCATGTTACCAAATGCTTTGAAACTCATGCTTGCAGGTTCGATCACGGGCGCGACGCTCCTGGCGGCAAGCACGGAAGAAAATATGGCTCAGTCGCTGATGCAGCTGCGCGCCGAAGTCGAAAAACTGGGCACGCAGATTCAGGACGAAAAAGACGAAACGAAAGCGGCAATGCGCTCACTCGTACTGGAAAAAAACGAACTCGACGCCACGATCGGACGCGAGGAGCTGAAGATCAAGCAGCTCGAGCAGGAGATCGCGAAGGTCAAAAAACAGATCGAGGCCGCCAGCAAGAACAGCGAAGGAATCAAGCCGGTCGTCCTCTCGGCCGTTGCGATGCTGAAAGAGAGGAACGGCCTGTTCAAACAGACGATCCAGCTTGACGGCAAGGACCGCCTGGCGGAAGTGGCGCGTCTGGGGAGCGTGATGATGTTCTTCATGACGCCGGACGAGCGGGTCGGTTACGCGGCGAAAGACGCCAACGGATGGTACTACAAAGAAGCCGTCGCCAAAGCGCAGCAGGACCAGATCCTTGCCCTCTTTGACGCGATGCACAAACAGATCCGCACGGGCTACTTTACGCTTCCCAATGCGATTGCAAAAACGGAGGTGAAATAATGAAACGTCTATTGGTTGTCCTGCTGCTGGCCGGCGCAGCGCTGTTCGGCGCGACGGAAACGGAACTGCAGCGCGCCTACGCGAAAGAATTCGCGTTCCTTAAAGAGCAAAAAGAGATGCTGCAGCAGCGTCTTTCCGAAATAAAAAAAGAGGATGCTGCCAAGATCGCCGCAGCAAAGAAAGAGATCGGCACGCTTCAGAACGATGTGCTGGTCAAAACGCAGAAGTCCGACCGCCTGAGCGAACAGCTCTTCCAGGCACAGCAGAATGCCGAAAACGTCGCAGACGACACGGCGATGATCGAATCCGTCGTTCTGCAGGGGGATTCGTCACTTGCACCGTACGGGATCAAGCTCAAAATCGACAAGAGCGACTACCCGGCAACGCTGACGGAATTGTTTAACGAGAGCTTGGCACTGAGCGAAGCGCTCTCCAGCGTCCGCGTCACGGACGGCGGCTTCTATCTCAAAGACGGTACGGAGAAACAGGGCAGACTGGTCAGGGTCGGCAACATCGCCACCTACGGCATCGCCGGGGCAACGGCGGGTGTCCTGGTCCCGGCGGGCGGGAACAAACTGAAACTGTGGGATGCCCCGGAGTCCGCGGCGACGGCGGTGGCCCTCAGCAAACAGCAGATGCCTGAAACCCTCGACATCTTCGTGTACGAAAACGTCGCCAACGAGGTCGCGGACAAAACGGAGAAAACGACGCTGGACGTGATCGAGTCGGGCGGCATCATCGGATGGGTGATCGTCGTTCTCGGCCTCTTTGCCCTGCTGCTGGTGGTGCTGCGTGCCTTCTTCCTCAGCGGGGCCGGTTCGAAAACGATGCCGGTCACGAAAGAGACGCTTGAAGAGCTCAAGTCGAAAGGCATTGACGCGACGCTGGAATTCCTCAAAGCCAAGAAAGGGGCTGCGGCGCGCGTTATGAAAGCGACCGTTCGCAACCTCGGCCGCGACCGCGAACACATCGAGGACATCGTCGCCGAAGCCATCATGCACGAAAGCGAGCGTCTCGACCGCTACGGTTCGGCCATCATGGTCGTCGCCGCCGTCGCACCGCTGCTGGGGCTCCTGGGGACGGTTACGGGTATGATCGCGACCTTCGACATCATCACCGAGTTCGGTACGGGCGATCCGAAACTGCTCTCGGGCGGGATCGCCATCGCGCTGGTCACGACGGAACTGGGCCTGATCGTCGCCATCCCGCTGCTGCTGCTAGGCAACATGCTCAACGGCTGGGCGGAGCGCATCAAAGACGGTATGGAACACTCCGCGCTGCACCTGATCAACGAGTACAGTAAGCTGAAATAATGCAACAGTTGTTTCAAGGCCTTTTCGAGCAGTTCCTGGTCTACATGCACAGCGGCGGTGCCGTCATGTGGCCGCTGTTCTTTCTGGTCATCATACTCTGGTATGCGATCGGATACCGGTTCCATGCCCTCAAGCGCGGTTCGAAGAAGAGCGTGCGTGTTCTGATCCGGAAATTCGCTTCGGGCAAGCGCACGGAACCCCGCGGACTGATCGACGGCGCCGTCGTCGACGCGCTGAACATCGTCAATAACGGCTGCCGCGGCGCGATCGGCCGCGAACGGATCGAGGATGCGTACTTCCCGTACCGCCAGGAGCTCAAAAAGTACCGCAAAACGGTCAATACGATCGTCATGGTCGCGCCGCTTATCGGTCTGCTGGGCACCGTCATCGGGATGATCGAGACCTTCGATTCGCTCGGGAGCATGACGCTGTTCAGCCAAAGCGGCGGTATCGCCGGCGGGATATCGCAGGCCCTTTTCACGACGCAGCTCGGTCTCGTCGTGGCGGTGCCGGGGCTGGTCATCGGCCGCCTGATCGACCGCAAGTCGAAAATCATGGAACTTGAACTCGAACAGATCAAAGACATTGTCTGTTCGGAGGAAGAAGGAAAGTAAATGCGTTTTAGAAAAAAGAAAGAGCTGGACCAGGCGGTCGACATCTCCCCGCTGATCGACATGGTGTTTATCCTGCTGATCTTCTTCATGGTCAGTACGACGTTCGTCAAGGACATGAAGCTCGACCTGGAGCGTCCGGGGGCCTCTTCCGCCACACGGGCTTCGAGCAAGGTGATCAAGGTGTACCTCGACAACCAGGCGCAGGCATATATCGACAACCAGCCGATCAAGGTCTGGGCGATTCAGAGCAAAC
>JARROU010000234.1:0-2490 GCA_037383585.1 Campylobacterales bacterium
GCATGAAGGGCTCGGGACGCAAAATCCGGAGTATCAGAAATACCTGATCAAACTCTTTGGAGAGCTGTTCCTCCACATCAATGACGTTTTGAACTATGCGAAACGCGCCTATGAAATCGAAACGATCGAGGACATCTACATCGGTTCGCAGGTCGGGGCCATTTCCGGGGTCGACGAGTACTGCCAGACCTACCTCGGATTCGAATCGAAAGCTTTTGACTTCTCCTACGGATTTGCGACCGATACCTACATCGACCAGATCCATCAGCTCATGCAGCTGTACGCCAAAACTGACAAAGAAGCGCGGTACGATGTTAACTTTTCCATCTACCACCGGCCGCCGCCGTTCTTTCAGCGCCACAGCGGGAAGCTCGCCGCCGTTACCGCGCTGTCTCTTGTCGTCGCTTTTGCCTACCCCGTTACTTTCTGGACACTGGGCTATGCGGAAAGCGTCCACAAGTCTATACTGGAAAAAGATTACGAAGTCACCCACGCCATCAAAACAGAACGCGAAGAGACCATCAACCTGAAACTGTCTCAAAAAGCGGAAGCGCAGGGACTGCTCGATGCGGAAAACGAGCTCTTTGCGGAGCGGAAGGCGACATTGATCAAAATTCACGATGTCAAGGTCAACTACCCGATGAAAGGAGAGATCATGGCATCACTGACGCGTGATCTCAACCGCTTTAACGTCAGTGTCTCAACGATCAAATATGGTCAGAACGACACGGAAAAAGCTTTCAATTTCATCGTGATGGCCAAAAAAGACAAACAGATTACGGACCTGGTCGAATTTCTGACCAAGAATCGTACAAAACGTTTTCATTACAATATCGAAAAGATCGAATTGGATGAAGAAAGCCGTTATTACCGCGGTGATTTGAAGGTGGTGCTGAAATGAAATTCAATCTTGAACAATACCTTTACCCGATAGACCAATCCTTTGCCAACAAAAAGCAGAGTGAAGTCTATATGATCTACGGCCTGATCGCCGCAGCGTTGATTGCTTTTTCCTACCTGCTGTTCTGGGACAGTGCGGAACAGGAGTATTATCAGATCAAGAACGAGCGTATGGCGGTCGAAAAGAAACTCAGAGCGGATGAGCGATATCTCGCCATGCACCCTGAAAGTGAAATCCAGCAGATCGAAGATCAGATCGCTGCGATCAAGCTGGAAACGCTTGCCGTCAAAGAGAAGAACGAGTATATCAGCTACAAGATCAGCCAGATCTCCGAACTTTTCTACAACGAAAAAGCCTGGGGTAAATACATCGACTCGATTTCCGAGAACGCCAAGAAGTACAAGATCAAACTTGCACTTTTTACCAACAAACGTTCCCTGGAAAAAGAGAAGTTCGGTCACGTGCTTGATATCAACGTCTAT
Source organism: Campylobacterales bacterium (assembly GCA_037383585.1). GTDB lineage: Bacteria > Campylobacterota > Campylobacteria > Campylobacterales > Sulfurimonadaceae > Thiomicrolovo. The sequence continues at coordinate 1,384 of JARROU010000234.1, forward strand.
GCCAGTGGGCAATATTCCAATATGCTCAGATTTGTCAATGCGATGGAGCAGAGTGATCTGGTCATCGATCTGCACGGCTTGAATATGACCGCGCGCGAGAAGCTGGAACTTGATGTCAACTCATCTGTATGGGGGATTACTTACTAATGAAAACGATGCTACTACTCCTGACACTACCGCTAATTGCGTTGGCCCAGAACACTCAGCCCGACCTGAAATGGGTGGATGAGGAAATTGCGGCGATCAAACCGCCCAGAAAAGGGGTCCATTCAAGTGCGCTGAGAGGGTTGAAAGATCCGTTCAGAGCACAGCTGATCCTCAATCAACCGCCGGGCAAACCGGGGAAAGCTGTTGCGGTCCGTCGTCCGAAACCGAAACCTTTAACGCTGCAGTCTGTTATCAACAGCAAGACGGCTAGGATTGACGGCAAATGGTATAGGCAAGACGATAAGATCTACGGGTATACCATTCAAAAGATTGAGCGCGACAGCGTGTTACTCCAAAAAAAGACAAAACAGATCATGCTGACTTTGAAAGCAAAGCACAAACAGATCAAAATCAACGCCAAATAGCAAAAGACGATGAAAAATACGACTCCATTCAAGAAAATCCACAAATCGATCACTTCGGTTGCAGCTGCGATGCTGTTGGCTTCATCGGTGCAAGCGGCCGATTGTACCTATGAGCTCTTTTCCATCAGCGGAGACAAGGGCATGACGATCTCACAGTACATCGATCAGCTGAGCAGCGAATGTGAACTTACCCTCGTTATCGGCGATGATGAAGCCGAGAAGAAAATGTCGAAACGACTGCACCGGACCAACCTGAAAAACCTGACACTGAGCGAGGTTTTTGACATCCTGCTGGTTGAGAACAACCTCAATTACACCCTGGAAAACAACATCCTTAAAATTTCGTTCATCGAGACGAAAACGTACAACATTGACTACATCATCAGTGCGCGCAAACGCATCGGCAGTACCGATATTCTGCTGAGCAGCGCCCAGACTACGGGGCAGGAAGGCTCGCAAGGCGGAGGAGGCGGACAGGGTTCCGACCTGGGCGGCGGCTCCATGCAGATTACGCAGAACAACACTTCCGGTATCA
>JARROU010000235.1:0-5285 GCA_037383585.1 Campylobacterales bacterium
ACGGTGCGGAACCCTCGGCGGGCCCGGGTCTGGTCTTCATCTCTCTGCCGGCCGTGTTTTATGAGATGGGCGTGCTCGGCAATGTTTTCGCCGTGCTCTTCTTCGTTGCACTTGCCTTTGCCGGCTTGACGTCTGCCGTTTCGCTCACCGAGCCGATGGTACAGCTTGTCATCGACCGTTACGGACTGACGCGCCTGAAAGCGTCGGTCTCTATGGGACTGTTCTTCTATGTCGTCGGGGTTATCGTCATCTATTCGGGCAGTGCCGAGTACGGCGAGATGCTGACCTGGCGCGGTAAGAATCTTTTCGACTGGATCGACTATGTGACGGCATCGATTATGCTGCCTGTCGGCGGACTGGTGATGGCGGTCTTCGTGGGGTATGTGCTCGAAAAGAACCGGGTCGATGCGGCGCTCGAGCATCAGCTGGGAAGTTTATACGGTATCTGGCACTTCAGCCTGCGCTACATTGCCCCGGTGGCGCTCGTCATCGTTATGCTGCACCTGATGGGGATTTTAAAGCTGTAAGGGTTTGAGGAACTAATACAGCGCGGCAAAGCGCTCGGCGGTCTCCCAGTCGAGCTTCGTTTCCTTGTGCGCCAGAAAGTGCGCGATATAGCGGGCGAACATGTCCGTTTCCACATTGACCTTCGTCCCTTTTTTGTAGCTGCCGAACAGGGTCTCTTTCATTGTGATGGGGATGATCGTGAGGCGGAAGCTGCTCTCGTAGACGTCGTTGACAGTGAGGCTGACGCCGTCGATGGCGATGGAGCCTTTGGGAACGATATAGGGGATGAACTTCTTGTCGACGGCGATGACGACGTCGTAGCTGTTGCCGTTGTCGGTGATGCTTTCCACCGTCCCGAGCGTATCGATGTGCCCCTGCACGATGTGTCCCTCGAGCCGGTCGCCCATCTGCATGGCGGGCTCGATATGGACGCGCCCTTTGAGGTTCTCGGTCGCGACGATCCCCCGCGTTTCCGGTGAGAGTTCGACGGTGAAGCCGTCGCTCTCTACAGAGACGACGCTGAGGCACGCGCCGTTGATCGCGATGGAGTCGCCGAGTTTCGGGCGGTACGAAGCCCTCAGGCTCAGCCGGTCCCCGCTGAACTGCTTTACCGTCGCCATTTCACGAATCAAGCCTGTAAACATTCCGGGTATCTCCATTTTTGTAATAGCGTATTGTACCCATTGCAACTTTTTCTTTGTCTATGACGATTAATTAGCGTACTCAATAGCTTCTTAAGTGAATAGAAGGAATAGTGCTCGTAAATTATGTGAAAAAGGATTTTAATGCGTGTGTTGAATTTGACGGCGGCTACTATCGCGACAGCGTTATGGCTTGCGGGATGCGGTGGCAGTTCCGGCGGAGATGAAGGGGATACGACGCCGCCGACATTCACGTCTGCATCGACGGCATCGGTGGCTGAAAATACTACCGCGGTGCTGATGGTAACGACGGATGATCCTAAGGCATCGCTGGGACTCTCGGGGACGGATGCTGCACTGTTAGAGTTACAAGGTAACGAGCTGCATTTCAAAACGGCACAAGATTATGAGAACCCGCAGGACAGTGGCAATGACAATGTCTACAACGTGACTGTTACTGCGACGGATCCGGCAGGCAATGAAGCACAGCAACAGATCGCTGTAACCGTTACTGATGTCAATGAGGCTTCGCCTGATACAATGCCGCCGAATTTCACCTCTCCAGATACGGCTTCGGTTGTAGAGAATACGGTCGATGTATTAATCGTGACCACGGATGACGCCAATGCAACGTTGGCGCTTTCGGGCCTTGACGCGGAGTTGTTTGATCTGGCGAGTGACGGGGCACTTAGCTTCAAGATGGCACCCGATTACGAGAACCCGCAGGATAGCGGTAGTGACAATGTCTACAAGGTGACGGTGAGCGCGACAGATTTAGGCTCCAACATTGCAGAGCAGAACATAAGCATCACCGTAACCGATGTCAGCGAACCGGTGACGGCGATTGTTTTGACAACCGGCCAGACGAAAAGCTATGACGAGACCGGTTCCGAGGTGGCCGACGGCAGCGTCAAAGACGACGGTTTTTATCAAAAAGGAGTGGAGCATAACTGTACCAGGGACGACGCGAACGGGGTTGTCACCGACTATGCGACCGGCCTGATGTGGCAGGATGACTATAGTGATAACGGCGGACCCGTAGTATCCAAACGGTGGCTCGCAACAGAAAACTATTCAGCTTGTTATGGCACAGACGGTACGGACGGCAACGATACGGCGTGTTTCGACACCAGCGGCGATACGGCCGCGACGTACGCCGGCCATACAGACTGGCGGCTGCCGTCGGTCGGTGAGCGGGAGAGTATTGTGGATTACGGAAGCTACGCTCCGGCTTTAGATACCGATGTTTTTCAGACGGGTTATATGCCTGGCTCTTACTGGACAGCCACTACAAGGGAAGACGAGCACCTCAAAGCGTGGGTTGTGCTCGTCTCCGATGGCATTGTGGGCACTGTCTATAAGCAAGATTCCCAGTATGTTCGTTGTGTCAGAAATGCACAGTGATCCGGTTTTTGATTAGAAAGGAGTAGAAAATGAAAATAATGCTTTTGATAATGGCGGGGCTCACTCTTGCGTATGCGGAGATCCAAAGAGACAACGTAACCGGTATTGTCACGGACAGCGCTACCGGCTTGCAGTGGCAGGATGACAAGGTAAACAACCAAATGCCGTGGAAGACTGCCATAGAGTATTGTGAAGCCTTGGAGCTGGGGGGATTCGATGACTGGCGATTACCGAATCTCAATGCATTGAAGAGCATCGTCGACAGGTCGAAGTTTACCCCTGCCATTGTCAGCGGATTTGACTTTACGGCTTCCCAGGAGTATTGGTCGTCGACTACAAATGCTCACTTCCCTAATAATGGGTGGATTGTAATTTTTGAAGATGGCTATGTGGACATAAGTAATAAAAGCAATTACCAATATGTCCGTTGTGTCAGAGGCGGATGGTAGCTTGTCTTGGCTTGAACTGCGCCTGCGCCAGTCCCGCTTCGGCGGCACGTGAAAAGCAGACATAGGCGCGCTGGAAGTCCTGGTGGACGCCGTGGCCCTCTTTATAGAAGACCCCGAGGTTGTTGAACGCTTCGCGGTGGCCGCGTTTGGCCGCCTCTTCGTACCAGAACGCGGCCTCGGAGTAGTTCTGAACACAGCCCAGGCCGCGCTCGAGCATCATCGCGCTCTCGTACATCGCCTGCGGGACTTCGCGGACGGCGGCCTCAAGGTAGTACTCATGCGCCTTGAACTGGTCGTGGGCGACCCCGCCGAGGCCGTTGGCGTAGAGGATGCCGAGGTTGAAAAGGGCATAGGGCTGCTTCTGCTCGGCGGCTTTTTCGTACCATTTCAAGGCCTGTTCATCGTCGACGGGCGTGCCCTGACCCTGCTGGTACATATAGGCCAAAGAGGCCTGTGCGTCGGCATTTCCGGCTTCGGCTAAATCCCGGTAGAGTTTGAATGCGGTCTCGAAATCCTGTTGGTTGTAAGCGTTGTGGGCTTCCTGGATCATTATAAGATTCTCTTGTTTTTTCGCGATTGTAGATCAATGCGGATTAAGGAGGGGTTAGGCGGCAGCCTTAACGTCGGACTTTACGGTTGCCGCGGTTTTTCTCTTTGAGCCGGGTGATGACGTCTTTGAGGCGCTCTTTTTCCTGCAGCAGCTCATCGCGGATGAGGTGCTCTTCCCCGCCGTCCACATCCGGATCATACTCCACGGTTTCGGGCACGTAGTCTTTGAAAGGATCGTCTTTTGGCGTTGGATTCTTTTTACTCATACTTTAATTTTAAAAGTGAATCGCTTAGACTCTCCAAAAGGGTTCGGACAAGAAAAATATTTCAATATCGTATGTTTCTTATAGCCACACCATATAAAACCAGAAAGAGAGAGGAGTGAAACAGGAACGGTTTGTCGTCTTGACACAAAGTTTGGCTATACTGAATGCAAACCCTAAAAAAATGCCAAGGGGGTCCTAAGATGAAAAAGTACATGATAGCCGGCATGTCGGCATTGCTGCTTCTTGGAGGATGTGCGACCCGCCACGGGGCGGAATACGATGCCAGGACCTATCGCCAGATCAAGCACTATATGATCGGCACCGTCGTTGAACAGCGGCCGGTGATGATCTCGGACAACGGGACGGGCACCTTTGTCGGCGCCCTGACCGGTGCGGTACTGGGGTCGACTTTCAGCCGGGGCCGAGGCAGCGGCCTGGCAACGCTGGGCGGCGGACTGGCCGGCGCCTATGTCGGCAGCCAGGCAGGCAAAGCGAACGCCGAGGAGCTGACGGTCCGGCTCGACAGCGGCGAGCATATCGTCGTCGTTGCGAAGGGAGAGGGCCGTTTCCTTCCGGGGGACCGGGTCAAGATCATCAAAGACGGCAACCGGGTCGACCGGGTCGAGCGCCTTCCGACGTACCCGTACTAGGAATCACTCTTTCCGGCATTTTGCCATGATCTTTTTCCACTCCGTGTCGAAGACCTTCTCGATGTAGTCGCGGTGGTGCGGCACCGTGCATCCCGAGCAGTCCTGGTGGATGGCGTCGCCGTACACGCCGGCTTTGCCCTCTTTTGAGTTGATCGCGCACTTGCTGTAGACGGTTTTCCCGTCTTCTTTTCGCAGTCCGCTGTCGCTGAAGCGGAAATTGGGGCAGGCGCAGAGGTAGCAGTTGAGCTTCTCCATGTCGTGGCACTTTTTCTTGTCCGCATAGAGCGGGCAGAAGTCCGGTTCGGCCTCCACCATGTTGTCAAAATCGAAATAATCGATGATCTGCTCTTTGCTGTAACCGCGCTTGAGGAGCTTCTCCACGATCTTTTTATGCGCCTTCGCGTGCGCTTCAAACCATTCGCTGTAGCCCATCATTGTTTTTCCTTTCTGTGTAGACACCGTATCAGGTCATCGAGGTCGAGATGCGCCTTTACGCCCTCGGCGAAGTCCGCGATCCGGGCTTCGCGGAACGCGCGGTAGCCGAAGGGGCGGTAATCGGGGTGTAACGAGGCAAAGAGCGCGTTGCGCCACGCGTCGTTGTCGAAGAGGCCGTGGAGGAAGGTACCGTAGAGCGTTTCTTCCCGGTAGCCCAGCGGATGGTCCGCACTGGTGCCGTGGTGGAGCTCGTACCCTTGCAGGGTATGGCCGAAGAGCTCGTAGTTTCCGCTGCGCTGCACCTTCGTTTTTTCAAAGCGGATCTCGCCTTGTATCATGCCCAGGCCTTCCATGCTCCCTTGCGTTTCGATCCCTTCCTCGTCG
>JARROU010000236.1:0-2446 GCA_037383585.1 Campylobacterales bacterium
GCGCGCGGCAGTCTCGGGCTTTTCCCGCTGCTCAAGGACATCCCCGACGTGTCGGGGGACCCGTTCGTCAACGCCCTGCCCAAAAGCGGCGTCTTCGCCTTTCAAAAAGCCACCGAGCAGTATCTGCGGGAGAAAAACGGCAGCCACGACCTGATCAAACGCACCGGCTACAGCGGCAAAATGGAGCAGGCGTTCAGGGACTACCTCGGCAAAACGGAGATCAACACGACCGATCTGGCCGCCAACCTCGTCCGTACGACGCCGGAACACCGTGCCGCGGCGGAGCTTCCGCCGCACGTCGTCGTCGTGATGGTGGAGAGCTTCGGGACGCCGATCCTCAAATACCAAAGCCCGGAATTCGACATCATGCGCCGGCTGAAAAAGCACTTTGATGGCGACATCGTCTTTACCAATTTCATCTCCGGTTCCAACGGCACGATCGCCTCGATGGAGCCGTTTCTGCTGAACCTCGTCGCCCGGCCGGGAAGCATCTCCTACGGGCAGAGCAGCTACCTGGGCGTCGCATTCCCGGAGGCGGCGGCGCGCGTGTATCAGCGGGCGGGGTATGAAACGAACTTCGTCTACGGTGGGGACCTCTCCTGGCGCAGTGTCGGAAGCTTTTTCAAGCGGCAGGGGTTTGATCATGTCGAGGGAAAAAGTGATATCAAAACGGTCTTTCCCGGTGCAGAAGAGCACGATTACGGCGTGTACGACAAACATACGTATGATTTCGTTCTCCGGAAGCTGCAGCAGGCGAAAAAACCGCAGTTTTTCTATATCCTGACGACGAACAACCATCCGCCGTACGTGCTTTCACAAAGCTACAAATCGAAGCCGTTGCAGTTTCCCGAGCCTTTGACGCAGCAGATCACGGGGGACCTGGAACTGGCGCACAAGCGTTTGCAGGACTACCAGTATGCGCTGGACATGGCCGGCCGCTTCATGGACGAGATCAAGGGCTCAACGCTCTCGGACCGCACCGTTGTGGCGATCACCGCGGACAACAATACGATCGAGGGGATCATGCACTATGACCGTCCGTTCCAGGAGGCCAAACAGGTCCCGTTCTATCTGTATCTGCCGCCCTATCTGAAGCGCGAACCGTTCGACCGGAACGTCAGCGCGTCGCACAACGACCTGTTCCCGACGCTCTACGGCCGCACCCTTTCAAAGATTCCCTACACCGCGCTGGGGCAGGATCTGTACGATACGCAGGCCCTGCATTGCGGTTACAACGATGCCGGTGTCCTGGTCTCGTCCGGAGGGGCTTTCAAGCGCGGTCATGCGCAAAACCCGCAGCAGCGGGCGTGCGAAACGCAGTACAAAGCGGCGCTGGCGGTAACGGAATATCTGATACTTCAGGCTTCCGAGACCTCGAAAGCTTCGCGGCGAAAGGGGAGGGAATGAAAGAGACGTTCCGGCGGTTCTGGCCGTATATAAAAGGGTACAAGGGGTACTATCTCATCGTGGCGGTCGGCATCATACTGACCGTGCTGGCGACGGTCGCGACGGCGCAGATCATGCAGCCGCTGATGGACAAGATGTTCATCGAAAAAGACCCGAAGATGCTTTACTATATCCCCCTGATGATGATCGGCATCTATGTCGCCAAATCGGTCGGACGCTACCTGCAGGCCGTTTTCATGAACTACATCGGGCAGCACATCGTGACGCGGCTTCGCTCACAGCTGCTGGACCATATGCTGCATCTGGACATGGCGTTTCTGCACGCCAACCGCAGCGGCGAGCTGATCAGCCGCATTACGAACGACATCAACCGGGTGCAGTATTTCGTCTCCAATATGCTGCCCGAACTGGTCCGGGAGTTCCTGACGGCGCTGGGGCTGGTCGTCTACGTCATCTATCTCAATGCCGAACTGGCGTTTTATTCGCTCGTCGTGATGCCGCTGGCCATCTATCCGCTGATCCTGATCGCCAAACGCCTGCGGCGCCTTTCGCACCGCTCGCAGGAGAAAAACGCCGACGTCGTCACCCGGCTGACGGAAGTCTTCAACAACGCCGAGATCATCAAGGCCAACGGCACCGAGGCGTATGAGATGGGGCGGTTCGATGCGGAGAACAACAAGTTCTTCAAACTGAACATGAAAGCGGTCTATACGAACGAACTGGTCTCGCCGATGATGGAGATCCTGGGGGCAACGGGCCTGGCAGCCGTGATTTTTATCGCCGGAAAACAGGTGTTTGACAATCAGATGACGGTCGGTGAGTTCACGGCGTTTCTAACCGCGGTGGGTCTGACGTTCCAGCCGCTGCGCCGGGTCAGCTCGATCTACGGCAAGATCCAGAACGCCGTCGCGGCGAGCGAGCGTATTTTCGGCGTACTGGACCAACTGAGCATGATCGAAGAAGGGCGCGAGGTACTGGAAGATCCGATCCGAGAGATCGAGTTCAGAAACGTATCGCTCTATTACGGCGACAAACGGGC
>JARROU010000237.1:0-2435 GCA_037383585.1 Campylobacterales bacterium
ACAAAGAAACGAAGCGAAAGAAAATCGTCGTTTCGCGAATCGCTCGTTCCTCCCGGCTTTATGGCCTCCGGAACGGCTTACAAGGAGCGCTCAACGACAAGAGTCGATTTAATTAACGCGCTTCGGGAACCGAAGCGAACCTATAGACCATTGTCCATCGACTAACGACCCATCTCCCCATCTACTCATTCACCCATAAGCGGAGCGAACCGATCACCCCATTACCAATTACGGCGTGCCGAGCGCGCGTATGCTATAATGCCCCCATGCTGTCCAAGGCCCTGATTTGCTGCTGACCCAATTTCGCCGTTTTTATGATGAGACGTTTCCCGAAAGCATGGAAATCCTTATCAGCTATTTTGCCGTCTTCGGCGACAGCGGGATCGAGATCGATACGACCCTACCGCTTCCGGAACTCATCGAGACGGAGATCCTGGACCATTACGGCGAACACTACAACCGCATCCATAGGGGCATCCTGGAAGACCGAAGCGTGATCGCACTGCTGCAGGCCGTGGCCAAGGGGGACCGCCGTATCCATTCCGCCTGCCGCCGCGCGCAGCTCAGCGAAGCGAAGGGGGGCGAGCTTGTCGACCACCTGCGCCAAATCGGCATCCTGGATCTTGAACCTTCCCGTGAAGCGCCTCCGGAGAAGGAACACCCCAAACAGAAGCTCAAGCGCGAAGTCGCACGCCACCGCATCTCGCACAAGCTTCGCTTCCGTTCGCCGTTCCTGCGTTTCTGGTTCCGCTTTGTCTCGCCGAAGCACCGCCGGATCGAACAGGGCGATTACGAGAGCGTCCTTGCGAAGTTCGAAGAGCAGGACACCGCCTTTACTGGCCTGGTGTTCGAGGAGCTGTCGCAGCTCTACCTCCGGCACCGGCTCGGTGACGATCCGTACCTGCGCTGCGGCAGCTACTGGGATCGGCAAATCGAGCTGGACATTCTCGCGCGCCTGCCTGGCGACGGCTTTATCGTCGGCGAATGCAAATGGACCAACACCAAGGTCAACAAGGGCGAATTGCAGAAGCTGCTTGAGAAGTGCGACCTCGTAGGTCTGAAACCCGAACAGATCTGGTTCTTTGCCAAACGGGGCTTTTCGAAGGAGCTCGACGCGATGCGCAGCGACACCCTTGTGCTGGTCAGCGCGGAGGATATGAGAACGCTGATTGAATAGCGTTGGTTTGAATTTACCTGATGATTGCAAAGGAAGAAGTGATAGGATTCCGGATACGTTCTACTGCATAGATTGAACACCACGAACAAAAGGAAGCATATGGAATACCGCTATATCGGACGTAGCGGGCTGCGGGTCAGCCCGATCTGTTTCGGAACGATGACCTTCCCGGGCCAGTGCGACGAGAAAACGGCTTTTGCGATGATGGACAAAGCGTACGAGGCAGGGGTGAACTTCTTTGATACCGCCGAGCTCTACCCGGTGCCGCCGCGCGCGGACCTGGCGGGGCAGACTGAGGAGATCGTCGGCCGCTGGCTGCGGACGAAACCGCGCGAGAGCATTATCCTCGCCTCCAAGGTCGCGGGGGCGGCGTCGGGGTGGTTCGTGCCGCCGATCCGCCACGGCCTGACGGCCATCGACCGCTTTCACATCGAACGGGCCGTTGAAGGCTCTTTGAAACGGCTCCAGACGGACTACATCGACCTCTACCAGATGCACTGGCCCGACACGGTCGTGCCGATCGAGGAGTCGATGGAGGTATTCGACCGGCTCGTGCAGAGCGGTAAGGTACGCTACATCGGGACGTCAAACGATACGGCCTACGGTACAACGAAAGCCCTCTCGGCCAGCCACTACAAGGGGTTGGCGCGTTTTGAGTCGATCCAGAACAACTTCTCCCTGCTCAACCGCCGCTTCATGGACGAGCTCGCCGAGCTCTGCCGCCGCGAACAGGTTTCCCTGTTGCCGTACTCGCCGCTGGGCGGCGGGGTGCTCAGCGGGAAATACAACCAGGCCGAGATCAGCGAGGGGCGTTTCGCGGACTATTTCAAGTCCCCCAATGCCCGCCAGCGCCTGATGGCGGCGCGCTTCGTCAACGACAAGACCCTGGCTTCGACGCAGCGCTACCTGAAAATCGCCGCGGATGCGGGCCTGGACCCGGTGACCCTGGCGACGGCCTGGAGCAAGCAGCACGACTTCGTCGCTTCGACGATCATCGGTGCGACCCATCCCGACCAGCTCGATGCATCGCTGGCGGCAATGGATATGAGCCTTTCTGAAGAGGTGATGAAGGCCTGTGACGAAGTCCATGCTGACATTCTTTATCCTATGGGGTGACCTTCGGCCGGCGGGTGTCAGTCGACTGTGGCGACCGTTTCGTAGAAGGGTTCGACCGGTCCGGCGATGACGAAACTGCCGACGGGACCCGCCGCCATCTTGAATCGCGGATCCAGGTGGGACCATGAGAACTCCCACCTGG
>JARROU010000238.1:0-2435 GCA_037383585.1 Campylobacterales bacterium
ATGCGCCCCATCGGGTTAAGAATCGTCAGTTTAAGAGATGCACCGGATTTTGCATCCGCTTCTGCAATCGCTTTTTCTTCCGGAGACTGATCTTCCATGCCGAACGCCGTCGGGTATTCAATGTCACCCCAAGCGTCTGCCATCATGAAGCCCGCCGTGTCGTCGAGGCGCGCAACGAGGTCGAGGATCGCCATATCGTTGTCTTTAAGCATAACGATCGGGTTGATTTCAAGGTAGGCGAAGTTCAGGTCGCGGTAGAACTTGAAGAACGCGATCGCGAATGATGTGAACGCTTCCTTGTTCGCTGCCGGGATGTCTGAAGGAACGTTCGCTTTGACCGCGTGTTCCATGTCCGCATCGCTCATCGTGATCGGAATGTGAACTTCGTTGACCTTTTCGTCCCAGCCCTCTTCAACTTCCATACCGCCTTCTGCAGACATGTAAAGAACGTCGTCTTCACCGACGGTGGTCGCAGAGATGTAGTATTCCTGCTCTTGGGTGTGCGGAGTGAACGGCTCGACAACGAAGTGCGTCAGTCTGCCGTGCTGGCCGGAAAGCAGCGTGACATCGTGAGACATTTTCTCGTCGATCCATGCGGCGGCATCATCGAGTGTTACGTCGCCCGGTTTGTTCGTTTTGAAAAGAACGAGGTCATTTTTGCCGCGTTTACCGAACAGCATATCCGGCTTGGCGACCAGCGGCTCCTGTTTCAGCCACTCGAACCCGTGTTCGTTTGCTTTTGCTTTGAGTTCCTCGCCGCTTGTGACAAGGACAGATTTGAATCCATAGTGAAACCCGCTGAAGTATTTTTCCCAGTGGCGGGCGAAAATGGCTTTACCGTCGTATTCACGAATCGCTCTTTGAGCCATTGCAACTCCTTGAAAATCTTTTGGAGTGGATTATAACACGTATAATCTCTCAGCCCTCCTTGAGGTTTCCTCCACACAGCGATGAATTATTTTTTGGGTACTTTGGTAACATAGTATTGTGCGACGGGAACATTATAGTAACGAATTGTTACATTTTCAGCACTATCCCCCTTCTGTCGACTCACAGTATTGGCATCGCAACTGCCGACCCCGTAAAAACGAAGACGCAGCTGCATCGCGTGATCATCTTCTAAAAGAGCACACGTTATCTGCCGGGCTTTCAGCCCCTCGGCCAGCTCCTTCGCCACATGGGCCCGGTAGGCGAAATAGTGCGAAGGGGTTTCAACGAAGAGATAGCCGGCCTTGTTGAAAAAAACGGCGACGGCATTGAGGATCAGCGAGGCCATCGCCAGGATAAAGAGCAGCCGGTAGCGCTTTCGGAAAGGGCGGAGCCGGACACGGTAGGAGTGATAAAAGGTCTGCATGCCGAGCGGCAGCGACGCCATCAGAAAAGGTGCGAACTGTTCGATTTCGATCCGTTGGCGGAATGAAAGCAGCAATGAGAGAATCAGTGCCGCAGCAGACACGAACCAGATCAGCCCGGTCTTCGATGCGATATAGTTGCGGTAAAGCACATAGACCATGTAGACAAAAACAATCGGAGAGAACACGGCGGCGTATAATCCCATCGTATCGAGAAACTGGTTCTGCGGCAGACCGCCGGTATTGAATCCGTACAACTTCAATGTTGCCAAAAACAGCAGGAAGTACACCCCTGCAAAGCGGAACTCCCGCGACCTTGCAGCATGAAGCGTCAGGCCGAAAAACAGCACCATGTAGGACGCATCGATGAACACCAGCAGCGGCAGCAGCAGGTCCGCGCGTCTCCCGTAACGCTGCTGCAAGAACAGATAGAGAAAAAGCCCGAGTATCACCAGTGCAGTATCATCCACGAGCAGCGAGGCGCTGATGATCCCCGGCAGCAGCAGAAAAACAGCCACCAGCCACACCCGTTCTCTTTCATGTTTGCAATACTGACCGGCAATCGCATAAAGCAGCAATGCACTGATCAGATTCATGACGATCATGGGAAGGCGAAGCGCCACATCGTTTTGCCCGAAAAGGGCAATGGAGGTCTGGATAATCCGCGTCATCGCGGAGGGTTCAACGGCGTAAAGCAGTTTCGCCCCGTGGTGGGTAAGCGAGAGGGCGGACGCTTCAAAAAGCAGTATGGCAGCATCGATTCCCAACAGGAGGAAGAGCGCCAGTCGGGGAGTCATAGTTTGAGGAAGTTGTCCAGTATCTCGTGTCCGAATTCGCTCATGATTGATTCGGGGTGAAACTGCACCCCGTATATCGGACGGTCCTTGATCTGCAGCGCCATGATCTCCCGGTCATCCTGGCTGTAGGCTTTTGGCTCGATCTGCTCGGGAAGCCCCTCTTTTTCGACGATCAGCGAATGGTAGCGCGTCGCGGTGAAATACTCCGGCAGATGCTTGAAGAGCGCACAGCCGGATTCGCATTCCATCACCGACGTCTTTCCGTGCATCATCTTCTCGGCGCGCA
>JARROU010000239.1:0-2420 GCA_037383585.1 Campylobacterales bacterium
GCGCCGTCGAACGGGGGGTGGACCTGACGACCCGCGACTACAACCGCCTTGCAAAGGCGGCCAAGGACAGTGCGGCCGCCGCGTGCCTGCTCAGCGTCGTCATGACGCTGCTGATCTGGGCCGTCGTATTGGTTTTGTGATGTTTTTATCCGTATTGATGCTATGAGATAGCACATTGAAGCGAAAGGGGACGCCATGGCAACGGTGATTTCATACGGTGCGGCGGAAGTTGTGACCGGTTCGTGCCACCTGCTGGAGCTGGAAAACGGCAAGCAGATCCTGATCGACTGCGGAATGTTCCAGGGCGGCGAGGAGGAGCGCAACTACGATGCATTTGCATTCGCGCCGTCCGAGATCGATTTCGTGCTGCTCACCCATGCGCATCTCGATCACTGCGGGCGGATCCCGAAGCTGGTAAAAGAGGGGTTTGAGAAGACGATCGTCGCGACGCGGGCGACCTTTGATCTGGCGGAAGTCATTATGCTCGACAGTGCCAAGATCATGAACGAGGATTACGAGACCCGTTTCAAAAAGGCGCTGCGCCGCGGCAGCGAAAAGGAGGTCAGGCCGCCCCTTTACGGTGAAGACGACGTCAAAGACGCCCTGAACCTGACCCGGCGCATGCCCGAATACGACGAACCCTTCGAGCTGTGCAAAGGGGTGCAGGTAACGTATCGCGATGCGGGGCACATCCTCGGCTCCGCTTTTATCGAAATCCGCTACGAGGAGGCGGGGCAAACGAAGACCATCGTCTTTTCCGGCGACATCGGAAACGACAACGACATGGTCCTGCCCAACCTCGCCACCTGTCCCTACGCCGATTATCTCTACGTCGAGTCGACCTACGGCGACCGCGACCATCAAAACGCGTTGCAGAGTACGAACGAGTTCAAGCAGGTCATCGTCGAGACGCTCAAGAACTGGGGCAACGTCCTCATCCCCTCCTTTGCCGTCGAGCGCACCCAGGAGATCCTCTTTATTCTCAAACAGATGCATGAAAACGGCGAGCTGCCGCAGTGCAAGGTCTTTGTCGATTCGCCGATGGCCATCCGGGCGACGGAGGTGTACAACCGCAACAGCGATCTGCTCAGCGAGAAGTGCCGCAAGGTCAAGGCACGTGACGGCTCGGTCTTTGATTTCGAACTGCTCACCTACACCCCGGACGTCGGCGAATCCAAGGCGATCAACCAGGTGGACAGCCGCGCCATCATCATCGCCGGCAGCGGCATGTGCACGGGCGGGCGGATCCTGCACCATTTCAAGCACCGTCTGTGGAACCGGAAAAACGCCCTGATCTTCGTCGGCTACCAGGCGGTCGGGACGCTGGGACGCCGCATCGTCGACGGGGCGAAATGGGTGAAAATCTACCGCGAGGATATCCGTATCGGGGCCTCGGTCTACACCATCAACGGCTTTTCGGCCCATGCGGACCAGAGCAACATGCTCGAATGGATCGAAAAGATGAAGGGGCTGCAGCGCATTTTCCTGATCCACGGCGAACTGGACAAGCAGGAGATTTTCAAAAAGGCGATCAAAGAAACGCTGCATAAAGAGGCGCATATCGTCGAAGCGAATGAAATAATCTATTTGAATTAAGGAGCAGGGATGGCGTTTGTAAAATGGTTCAGCGAGATCGGAATCGAGGACGTGCCGACGGTCGGCGGGAAAAACGCCTCGCTCGGCGAGATGTACCGAAACCTGACGGCGGAGGGCGTGCTGGTGCCCAACGGCTTTGCCGTGACGACGGGCGCATATGATGCCGTGCTGAAGCACACCGGGGCGCTGGAAAAGCTGCATGCGCAGCTCGATGCTTTTGATCCCGACAACGTCGCGCAGCTGCAATCGGTCGGGAAAGCGTGCCGGGAGATCGTCTACGGGTGCGAACTGCCCGAATCGGTCAAGTCGGAGATCCTGGATGGGTATGCGGCGCTCAAGAAGGAGTACGGTGACGATGTCTCGCTGGCCGTGCGCTCCTCTGCCACGGCGGAGGATTCGCCCGAGGCCTCTTTTGCTGGGCAGAACGATACCTACTTGAACATAACATCGGACGAGGCACTTCTCGATGCCTATAAGCGCTGCCTCGCTTCCAACTTTACCGACCGCTCCCTGCACTACAAGTTCGACAACCATTTCGACTATTTCGACGTCAAGCTCTGCGTCGTCGTGATGAAGATGGTGCGCAGCGACCTGGGGGCCAGCGGCGTCATGTTCAGCATCGATACGGAAACGGGCTTCCGCGACGTCGTCTACATCACCGGCGCCTACGCCCTGGGCGAGAACGTGGTGCAGGGGACGATCGATCCCGACAGTATCGACGGCCACAAGCCGACCTTCGATAAGGGGCACCGGGCCGTGCTCAAGCGCCGGCAGCGGCATGTGCACGGGCGGGCGGATCCTGCACCATTTCAAGCACCGTCTGT
>JARROU010000240.1:0-2392 GCA_037383585.1 Campylobacterales bacterium
GGCGGTCCTGAAGACGAAAGCCAGAAGACCTGCGGTAACGTTCGTTCGTATAAGAAAGCTCTTCTTTCTGACCTTCACGGCTTTCGCTGATCAGTTTGATCTCGCTGATACCGATAGTATATACGTCTGCATTGTCGAGCTTTTCGACTACTTTTTCGTCCGGGATGTTGTTACCCATATCTGCTGGGAAGTGGAAACCAAGAATAAACATTGTAATTCTCCTTCTTTTTCTGTTATTTTCTTTTCATTACGAGAATCGTTTGTTCCCCACAAGGGGAAGGACTAATGGCGAATCGTTGCGGGCAGGAGCGATTTACGCTTCTGCTGCCTTACCGATTTCGTCTTCGAGAACTTCTTCTTCCAGACCGAATTCCATCAGGAGGTCTTCGAGGTCGTCCATCTCGAGCGGAGTCGGGATGATTTTCATGTCGTTTTCGATGATCTTGCGAGCAAGTTCTTTGTACTCGATCGCCTGGTCAGACATCGGGCTGTACTCAACAACTGTCATACGGCGAAGCTCAGCGTGCTGAACGATGTTGTTACGCGGTACGAAGTGAATCATCTGAGTGCCGAGTTCACGAGCAAGCGCCCATGCCAGGTCATACTCACGGTCCGTCATACGAGCGTTACAGATCAGTCCTGCAAGACGTACACCACCCGTGTTCGCATACTTCAGAATACCTTTTGAAATGTTGTTAGCAGCGTACATTGCCATCATTTCACCAGACATAACGATGTAGATTTCCTGTGCTTTACCTTCACGAATCGGCATTGCGAAACCGCCACAAACAACGTCACCAAGTACGTCGTAAGAAACGAAATCCAGACCATCTTCTTCGTAAGCACCCTCTTCTTCGAGGAAGTTAATCGCTGTAATAACACCGCGACCTGCACAACCAACACCCGGCTCCGGTCCACCAGACTCAGTACAGTTGATCCAACCGCCCGGTGCGTCAGGAGCAAAGATGCCCGCACCCGGTTTACATGCGTCTTCAAGTTCGAGGTCCTCAACCGTACCCATTTCTGCAGCAAGCTGAAGAATAGTGTTCTGAGCTTTCTCGTGCAGGATCAGACGAGTAGAGTCCGCTTTCGGGTCACAACCGACGATCAGAATGTTCTTACCGAAGTAGTGCGCCATAGAAGCCAGTGTGTTTTGGGATGTAGTAGATTTACCGATCCCACCTTTACCATAGAATGCAATTTGACGAAGTTCAGCCATTTTTTTCTCCTTGAGTTGTACTTCGCCGTAACTTGTGCATGATGCATTCCCGGTTTTTTGACCTAAAAAAAGCGACAATTCCAAAAATAGAGTCACAAATCCCCATTCCTTGTACAAATTTGTAAGAATGTTTTATGCAGCCGTCGTATTTTTCCTATCACTTCGCATCCAAGCCCCTAAAATAGGGCCTTTGTCATTTTCTTCCCCTCTACCTACAAAAACCTACATTTGCTTCGTCGCTTCCCGTCATGATCAATATTCATACAATTTTTATCCTATTTGAACCGACCATTATCATGCGCAGCATCCATCATGCTGCCCGAAATGTCCGGCCCTCCTCTTGCAATTCCATGCCTCGCAAGCGCAGTGCACTATCAACAGGTTGCCACCATACATTCTGCTTTTGATGAAACTGCCGTATCCCCATTGGCGATGATGCGACACCCCTCTTCAACATACATATACGGAATCAACTGCAAAGAGGCACGACGTTCCGAACCGAAACCAGGAGCGATGCGCATGATGCTTTCATATGCCCACGGTATCCGGAAGATGTCCCTAAGCTGCCTGTGGCACTTCGCCTGACGGGCAATGAGTATTGAGAAGAGCTCTGACGCTATTGCGTTAAGTGTTTTTGAAGTGGAAGACGGTGAGGTTGGTGCGGCGGAACCCGCGGCGGGTGTAAAACTGAAGGGCGTTTTCATTGTCGATGTCGGCGGCGAGCTGGATCCGTTTGTAACCGTAGGTCTGCGCCATGAAGCGCATCTTGTTAATCAGCCGGCTGCCCACGCCCATCTTGCGGTATGCTTCCAAGACGACCAGGTCTTCGATCTGCCCGATGAAGTCCCCGGCCGCGCTGGAGATCAGGCGCTGCATAGTGAGCATACCGACGACGCGATCGTCGTGGCGCGCCACCAAAAGGTCCGTCCCTTCGTATTTAAACAGGCGCGTGATCCCCGCCAGCTGTTTTTCGTAATCGAAGGTAAAATCGGCTTCGAGCGCGAAAAGGGTCTCCAGCAGCAAAGCCATTTCCGGCAGGTCCGCCGGCGTTGCTTTTTCTATCGTTATGTCGTGTTTCATTTTCAAGTCACATATGTCCGGGTGTTTGATGTCGATGATTTTTTTGGCCGCATCGCTGAGGGGATTGCAGACACTCTATATTGTCGGCAATCC
>JARROU010000241.1:0-2386 GCA_037383585.1 Campylobacterales bacterium
CAGAAAGCGCTTGATCGCCTGCAGCGCCATTTTTTCCGCCTCTGCGGCATGGGAATCGGGAAGGAACCCTTTTTTGAGCGCCCGCGCCGTCTCAATACCCGCCGCCTCGTCTGCTCTGCGGTAGAGTTCCTTGATCAGCGGCTCGATGTTGAGCGACTTGAGCCAGGCGTAAAACTCCGCCGTATAGCGGCCGACGATCGCGAAAGAGGCCTTGGCCTCCTCCTCGCGCAGCATGATATTCTCGTCAACGGTGTTTTTGAGATCATCCACCCGGTACACCGTTACCCGGTCGTGACTGATGTCGCCGATGTCTCTGGGCACCGCCATGTCGAACCAGTGGCACAAACGGTCATCTTTCAATGGGATCTTTCCGTCAATGATCGGCGCTTCGGCGCTCGTGGCGGTAAAAATCATGTCGTAATCGTCCAGAACCTCTTTGAGGCGGTTGAAGGGCACGAGGGTTC
This sequence comes from Campylobacterales bacterium, assembly GCA_037383585.1. GTDB lineage: Bacteria > Campylobacterota > Campylobacteria > Campylobacterales > Sulfurimonadaceae > Thiomicrolovo. The sequence goes on from JARROU010000241.1 coordinate 465, forward strand.
CGTCCACCTCTTCGGCGAGTGCTTCGATCTTCGCCATCGTACGGTTCATCAGGCTGACGTCGGCGCCGTGGTTTTTCAGGGTCCGGGCCGCGATCACGGACATCTCGCCCGACCCGATGACCAGTGCGCGTCGTCCGGCCAGCGTCCCGAACGCCCGGCGTGCCGCGGCCACCGCCACGCTGGCCACGGAAACGGGTTTGGAGGAGATGTTGGTGCGGTTGCGCACTTCGGCCGCGCACTTGAAGGCATAATTGACGGCGCGCGTGAGTTTGTCGCCGCAGAAACCGCGCTCCAGCGAAAAGCGGTAGGCGTCTTTGAGCTGCCCGGCGATCTGCGTCTCGCCGACGATCAGCGAGTCCAGCGAACTCGCGACGCTGAAGAAGTGATGGATGGCACCCTGGTCCTCGAACAGTTCGGCACGCCCTTCGAGTTCGTTGAGTGAAATCCCAGAGTGTTCGTTGAGCAGCAGATAGAGATGTTTTGCCGCCTCACCGGGGTTGTTGCAGCTGGCGATCAGTTCGATACGGTTGCAGGTCGAGAGGACAATGGCTTCGTTGATATACGGTGCTTCGAGCGCACGCTCCAAAAAGGTGATTTTCGCCTCATCATCATTGAACGCCAGCTTGTCTCGGATGGGAAGCGTCGTATTTTTATGCGTAAAACTGAGAATGAGGTAATGCATCAGAACGTTCTTTGCATCATAGATTCGAGCACCGCCTCGAGCGCCGCTTCGCCGCGTACCGCCGCTTTGGCCTCGTCGCTGAGTGCGCGGGCCTGCGCGTAGGCAGCCTCAATGGCGCCGCTGTTGTGCAGTGCCTCTTTCATCCAGCGGTTCTCTTCCGGGGCGGTCTTTCTGCCGTGCAAGGAGAGCAGTCGCTCCTGCTCATCCGCTTCAAGCGTCCGGTAGAGGTGAATGTACGGGAGGGTGCATTTGCCTTCGACGAAATCGTTCATCGCCGGCTTGCCGAGCGTCGCCTCATCCGAAACGATGTCAAGGATGTCGTCGATGATCTGGAAAGCGATCCCGAGGTTCTTCCCATACACCCCGAACGCCTCTGCGTCTTTTCCGGCCAGCAGGGCGGCGCTTGCCGCCGCGGCCTCGATCAGTACGCCCGTCTTGAGATAGAGCATCCGCAGGTAGAGCGCTTCGTCGTCGTTGAACGTTTGCGCCATCTGTACGTCCATCATTTCTCCCACCGAAAGCGATGTAACGGCATCCGCAACGGTCTTCGCAATACGCGCATCGAACTGCGTCAGTTCACTGAAGGCCTTGGAGTAGAGAATGTCGCCGAGCATCACAGCCTGTTTGCTCCCCTCGGTCGCGTTGACCGAAGGCGCCCCCCGCCGCAGCTGCGCGTCGTCAATGACGTCGTCATGCAGCAGGCTCGCGGCATGAATGAGCTCGATGACCGCCGCCAGCGTGATGGAAGCCTCACTCTCCCCGGCGATCATCATGATCAGCCGCGCCCGGAGCCGTTTGCCGCCCGAGAGCGTCTCGAACAACCCGGTCGCATGCGGGTATCCGACCGCCTCGACCATCGCCTGCATTCTGCGCGCTACCGCTTCGACCATCTCCCAGCCGCTCCTATTCGCTCTGGCTCAGGACATTGCCCATGGATTCGATGTAAAGCTCCTTCGCAATCGCATTGACCGTGTCCGCTTCTTCGAACTGCAGCTGCTTGATCCTGCGTTCCAGCGTCTCGTCGTCCATCGTCTCGGAGAGCAGTTTCTCCATCGCCGCCAAACGCTCGATCAGGTTCTGAAGTTCCCCTTCGGCCACACTGCGGTTGGCGTTAAAGATGACATCCATGAACTTGCTGCGGGGCGAACCGCCGAAAATATCGCCCTCGTCTTCAAAAAGCGCTTCATACATAATGTTATTACCTTAAAAAATAATTCGTGATTATACCCCTTTTGGGCTT
>JARROU010000242.1:0-2818 GCA_037383585.1 Campylobacterales bacterium
CTGATCGCCGCGGCGGCAACCGCCGGTGTCTACGGCCTGGTGGCACTGCTCGTGCGTATGGACGATGCGGGGCTGCACCTCATCGATCGGGCCCGGGAGATGAAAGGCACTGCGGCACGCACGTTCAACCGGACCGGAATGCTGCTCGTCTCCTCCCTGCCTCAGGTAATCAAAGTGCTGGGGCTGATCGGAACCGTTGCCATGCTGCTCGTCGGCGGCGGCATGTTCGTCCACAACCTCGAACCGGTCCACCATGCCCTTGATTTCCTGCCCGCACTTGCGGCGGAACTCGCGGCTGGGCTGTTCGTCGGAAGCTGCATCCTCGCTGCAACGTCGATTTCCAAAACCATCGTGCGCAAACGTACGTGATGAACAAGGATGTTTGTTTTTGAAATCCATTAGTGAACTGCGACGGTTTTTCGACCGGGAAATCCTGCCCAACATCCCTGCAAAACAGAAGGATATGGCCAGAAGCGAGAGCATAAAGGCTATTTTGTCCTCCTTTCTGAAAACGACCAGGAGCAGGAACGCCGGACGCTCAACAGCTATCAGCGCCTCGTCGCCGCTCCGCTGCTCCGTGCCATCGATCCGGAACTGGAATACACCCCCTATCGGGGAATTTCGTATTACGACCTCCAGGCTTCGAAACTGGTGAAGGACCATCCGTCCAAAACCTTCACATCCAACAACCTCGTCCGCTATGAAAACGGCGGGACTCCGGTCCGACTGTCGCACGTCATGCTCGAACATAAAGACGACGAGGAGGACAATGTACCTGTATTCTGCGGGCTGTTCGGCGTGACGGATGCCCGGCGGCCGGCACGGGGGACGACCATCGTCTCCTTCGACCTCGCGGAGAAACATCTCGGGTTCGTCGGACAGGGTCTTCAACACAAAACAAATGCTTCCGGACTGGAAAGAATCCGCCTCGACAGCAGCGGTTTCGAAAAGCACTACGTCGTCTATAGCAGCGACCCCATCGAAGCCAACTACCTGCTGTCGCATACCGTCATGGAAAAACTGACGTACCTTATCGAAAAATACAGGGTCCTACCCCGCATCTCCTTTGTCGGCAACACGATCTACATCGCCGTTCTGGGTAACGGATTTTTTCAGCCCTCCTCCTGGACATTCAAAGAGGCCGAGGGGAGCATCAACGCCCTCGCGTTTACACGCAAGGCCGTCGAAGCGATCCACCATCACCACCGTCTTTGATTCCGCCCCTGTTCAGGCGGCCACCTGCCGCTTGGCAACGCCTTTTGCCAAGAGCCAGAGCGAAAGCGAAAGTTCCGCCAGCACGGCAATGCCAATCAGGGCCGAAGCGGTCATTGCCAGCAGCGGATTTCCTGCCGGAAGCAGCACGTGGGCGAAACTGTCGATCAGATAGCCCAGGGAGGCGCCCAGCAGCAAAAGGCCCAGGAATTTCGGAACGTAGCCGGAGCGGTAGATGATTCCTCCGAGGATGAAACAGTGGAGCCCGAAAAAGACGAGTGCGATGTCATAGCCGGAACCGTGGGCATCCAGAAAGTACTGCACCGTTCTTTGCACTGCTTCCGACCGGGGATCGCCCCCGCCCAGGACAACCGGCACAAGAGAGAGATGGACCAGGCTCGCGGCCAGGACGGCGTTCATGATCAGCCGGGAAAATGTTGCCAGGAGCACGAGACCTCTGTGTACGGGCCTAAACAAAGTATAAAGGGAAACGGTTGCGATGAGATCGAACACCAGCATAATGACATCCGCGGCGATGCCGATACGAAAAAGCCCTTCGTTTGCGGTAATGTTTTCCGCGGTCGCCGCCGCGTCCCCCGTGACAATCAGCGGCAAGCGGATGAAAAATTCGGCGGCGATGCCGGTCAAAATGACGAGCAGCCAGGAGGCCCCCGAAATACGGGCGGCCTGATCGAGAGTGAAATCACGCAGTGCTCCGGCCATGCTTTTTCCTTTTTTATGCGTAAAAGGAATATCTTAGCACAGACAGGTAACATCAGAAGTTACCTACGCCTCAACAGACGGACACGTCTAATTCGCGTCAGCCGCCGCCGACGAAGTCGAGCAGTTCGAGGCGATCGCCGTTGTGCAGTTCGTGGGTGTCCCACAGCTCCTGCTTGACAATCTCCATATTGATGGCGGCGGCCATCACCTTGTCTTTGAGCCCCAGCTCTTCGAGAAGCTCCCCCAGCCGTGTATCCTCTTTGACCGTTCGCGCATCGCCGTTGATCATGATTTCCATTATTCTGCCTCCTTACGGAATCGTATCATTTTAAAACGCTCACCCAGAAACTGCGGCATGATGAGCGTTTTTACCTTTTCGAGTTCCTGTTTATAGACTTTTTCGTCTGCATTCGCTCTTAAAATATCCAGCAGGTCGAGGATCCCCATCTCGACCAAAGCTTTCATCTGTGTTGCATATTCTACCATCGGCATGCCGGCCGCCTCGAACGCCTCCTTGACATGCGCGAAGGTGACATCGTAGGTGATGTCGCTTTTTTTGAACGCCTCGGACCGGTCCAGGGCCTCGTCGAAAAAGGGAAAGACCTCGTGTTCCCTGTAGACGCGCAGCGAGACGTCGGGGCGTGCCTGCATCTCGCCGTAGTCGAACGTGATGAATTCGCTTCGCTTTGCCGCGGCGGCCATCTGCCGTGCAAACGCCTCATACCCGACGGCGATCTCGCCGCGGTCTTTGTGGAACTGTTCCGCCTTTGCCTTAACCCAGTCATCTTCGAGATCGAAAATAACCTCGTGGTTCTCCACCCGCCCGGTCTTGCCCTGGTAATAGAGTTCGCACGGAAAGGCGTCGAAAATCTCGTTGGCGACG
>JARROU010000243.1:0-2351 GCA_037383585.1 Campylobacterales bacterium
GGTGAAGCAGCCGGCTGTTTTTATCCAGCAGCTCCAGCAGCACTTTCTGGGCCACTGCCCACGGCATTTTCTCCGAGATGCCGCAGACGTTGTCCGCCTTGTCGTAGCCGTACCGGGCGAGATCCGCATTGACGCCAGCGTAGACGATATTGATGTCGGGGTCGTTGACGAAGTACTTTCCGACGAACTCCTGTGCATTGTCGTCGAAGGCCAGGATCACGGAGGGTTTCCACTCGCGCACAAGCTTTCGCACCTCTTCTCCGACCCGTTCCCTGTACGCCAGACCGGGGTGTTTTTTGGTGTCCATGTAGTAGTAGCGGATGTTGTAGGGGCGGTCTGCCAGCGCTCTTTTGACCCCGGAGTTCATATCGGCCGTCCAGCTGAAATCGGTGGCGTAGCTGTGCAGCACAAGCACGCGGGGGCGCTCTACCGCCTTGTAGATCAGAAAGAGGCTCACGACGAGCAGAAAAAGCACGGAGAGGATTTTGTTCAAAAACTTGATGCTCATAGCAGGCCCATCCCTTTCCAATAGGGGACCGAGGCCAGGATCGCGACGACACGGCCCGCGTTCATGAGGGCGTTGTAGATCAGCATTTTGCGTCGGTCATAAAGCGCCTCGCCGCCTTCTTCCGCACCGTCGCGGAAGACGAGGTAGTAGGTGCACTGGTAGCTCATGAACCAGCCGTCGCTGATGAGCAGCACGATAAAGGCGATGATCCAGGCGTTGATGCCCTGGGCCGCCGCGATCGGCAGGAAGATACTGCACATGAGAATGATGGTGGCGTTGTTGGGGACCAGCAGCCGTATCAGGAAGATGATCATCGACGCCAGCAGCAGAAACTCGTAGATGTTGTCGTGCATGTAGAGCCCCAGCCACTCCAGGTTGCGGGTGATCACGGCATCGAGCCCCAGGTAGTTCATTGACTGCACGATGCTGATCATCCCCGCGAGCAGCAGCAGGAAGGGCCAGTTTATATCGCTGCGGACGTTTTTTTCGGAGAAGAGCCCGAGGGCGAGGAGGATGAAAAGCACCGCCATGCCGATCCAGGGCGGATGGATCTGGTGCAGGGAGGTCGTCAGCACGCCGATCAGAAAGAGGCCCAGCGCCCCCAGCGCGATCCATTCGTCGCGGCTGATCGGCCCGATGATGTTTAGCTGAGAAAGGAGCCGTTCGCGATCGAGTTCGGGCCGTTCGTCATTGCGAAAGACCAGCCACGATATGTTGAAATGGAAAAAGAGCAGCACGGCGGCGGCCACGGCGGCCGCCATCGTCCAGTAGCCCCAGCTGAACTGGTACTGCACCTGTGCCGGCAGGAGCCCGTAGACCGCGAAGTTGATGGATTTGCTCGTCATGAAGAGCGGGGAGAACATGCCGGCCCCGGCAAAGGTCGCCGCGGCCAGCCCGGTTGCGGCGTTTCCGCCCCGCTTGAAGCGGATGGACTGGCCGATGTCGCGCAGCAGCGGCAGCGTCAGGGTTACCCGGGCGTTCGCCGAGGGGAGCAGGGGGGTGAGGGAGATGCCCAGCAGCAGCATCGAAAACTGGTAGCCCAGCTGGGACTCCGGAGCGCGCTTAAGCAGCCACAGAGCCAGGCGGTAGGTCAGGCCCGAGCGGACCAAAACGGCCCCGATGCCGAAGACGCTAAGGGCCATGAAGAAGCTCCCGGAAACGTAGCCCGAGAGCGCTGTCTTTATGGGGACGACGCCGAGAATGATCGAAGTCAGAACGAGAAAAACGGCCGGGACGAACTCGGGCAGCAGACGGAAGATCCACATCACCGTCGTGGCCGCGAAGACGGCCAGGAAGTTGACCGCCCTGGAGTCGAACCCCGCAGCAGCGCTGTAGTAATAAACGATTGCCGGAACGAGCAGGGCGGCCAGCCATCCGACCGGCTTCATAAAGGAGACGGCCTTTTCCTTTTTGCTTTCGGGCTTCTGTGCTGCGATGCCGTGTCCGGACGCCGCATGATGGCTGATGAACGAAGAGGAAAATCCTTCGCTTGCTTCCGGAGCCTCTTCGAGAAGAAGCCGGAGACTTTCGTGTGGAACGGCCAGGACGGTGACGGGGGTCACGGCGACCGCGTCGGCCAGATAGCTCCGCATCCCGAGCGGCGCCTCTTCGCCCACCCAGCCGGAGGAGAGCCGGTCGATTTCGCCGCCGTCTTGTTTCAGAACCACCGTCCCCGAACAGAGCAGATAGGCCGTATCGGCCGGACGGCCCGACTCGAAGAGCTTCTGGCCTTCGGCGAGCTGCCGCTCCTCGACATGGGGCTCGATGCGGGCCACATCCTGACGTCGGCAGCATGACAGAATGGGCGTATTTGACAGAGCGGAAATGATTTCAACATGATCTT
>JARROU010000244.1:0-2332 GCA_037383585.1 Campylobacterales bacterium
TAGGCCCAACCGTCGCCCCCCATCGCCCAGACGGAGTTACGGATGAGATACGACGAAACCCCTTCGAGCAGCCGCGCCTCCTCGCGGTCGATCCCGGCCAGTTTCTCCTTCAGCTGCTTGACGTTTTCGCGCTGCTGCGCGATCTCCGCCTCCTCTTTTTGCGCGTTGTTCAAAAGCGATTCGACCCGTTCAACGCCCAGCTCGTTTTTCAACCGCACGAGCAGTTCGCGGGCGAACTGAGCCTGACGGTCGATGCTCGCACGCATCCCGAGCCCGAACTCCGCATTGTCTTCGAAGAGTGAGTTCGACCACGCCGTGCCCTGCCCCTGCTTGTTCTTCGCCCACGGCGTCGTCGGGAGGTTGCCGCCGTAGATGGAGGAGCAGCCCGTCGCGTTGGCGACGATCATGCGGTCCCCGAAGAGCTGCGAAGCCAGTTTAACATAGGGGGTCTCCCCGCAGCCGGGGCAGGCGCCTGAAAACTCGAACAGCGGCTGCAGCAGCTGCGCTTCTTTGACCTTGGTGCGGTCCAGCCTCGCGCGCTCCACTTCGGGCAGGCCGGTGAAATAGTTCCACTGCGCGACGGCCGCATCGTGAAGCGGCGCGATCGGCGCCAGGTTGATCGCTGTTTGCGAGAGATCGGATGTGTTCTTGGCCGGGCACATCTCGACGCAGAGCGCACAGCCGGTACAGTCCTCGACGGAAACCTTGATGGTGAAAAGTTCGTCGTCCGCAAACGTTTTCGCTTTCGCCTTGACGGCCGTGAACCCCTCCGGTGCGCTGTGCAGCAGTGACTCGTCAAACACCTTGCCCCGGATGACGGCATGGGGGCACACCTCCATGCACTTGCCGCACTGGATGCAGACGTCGGGGTCCCAGACCGGCGCTTCAAGCGAGATTTCGCGCTTTTCATAACGCGCCGTGCCCAGCGGCCAGGTGCCGTCGGCCGGGATCGCGCTGACAGGGACCGAATCGCCTTCGAAGGCCTCGAGCTTCGCCGTCACGTTCTGTAAGAACAGATCGGTCCCTTCCGGTTTGTACACTGGGAGCAGGTCCGCCCCGGCGCTCACTTCGGCCGGAACGCGGATCTCGTGCAGGTTGAGGATCGCCTTGTCGACCCCGCAGAAATTCATCCGCACGATCGGTTCCCCTTTCTTGCCGTAGGTCTTCTCGATGCTTTCTTTGATGCTTGCCACCGCTTCGTCGGCCGGGATGACGTCCGCGATATGGAAAAAGCAGGTCTGCATGATCGTGTTGATCCGCCGACCGAGCCCGCACGCCTTGGCGACTTCGTACGCGTTGATGCTGAAAAGTCTGAGCCCCTTTTCGATGATCTGTTCCTGTGCAATGCGCGGCAGACGCATCCAGACCTCATCGGCATCGTACGGGGCGTTGATCAGGACCTTCGCCCCTTTTTTCGCATGCTTGAGAATGTCGTACTTTAGGATAAAGACGAACTGGTGCACCCCGATAAAATCGGCACGGTCGATCAGATAGGTGGAGAGGATGGGCTGCGAAGAAAAACGCAGATGCGAGGTCGTCATGGAACCGGACTTCTTCGAATCGTAGACAAAATAGCCCTGAACGTGCCGCCCCTCTTCCCCGATGATCTTGATGGAGTTTTTGTTCGCGCCGACCGTTCCGTCGCTTCCCAGCCCGTAGAACAGCGCCTGTGTTGCGGTATCGTCCTCCGTCTCGAACGGGGAGACCTCGAGCGAAAGGTTTGTCACGTCATCGAGGATGCCGACGGTGAAACGCGGTTGCGGCTGGGGCTTCTTGAGCTCGTCGAACACCGCCTTGACCATCGCCGGGGTAAACTCCTTGGATGAGAGGCCGTAGCGCCCGCCGATGATCCTGGGCATCGACTTGCACTGTCCCTGCGAAAAGGCTTCCGCGTAGGCATGCATGACGTCGAGAAACAGCGGCTCGCCGTTCGAGCCCGGTTCTTTCGTCCGGTCGAGCACGGCGATCGCTTCCGCACTTTTGGGGATGGCTTCCAGCAGCATGTGCGCATCGAACGGCCGGAAAAGGCGAACGATGAGCACCCCCGTCTCATACCCCATCGCATTGAGGGCTTCCACGCTCTCTTTGACCGTCTTCGCGCCCGATGCCATGATGACGATCAGCTTTCGCGGATTGGCGCACCCGTGGTATTCGTAAAGGCGGTACTGCCGCCCGGTCCGCTCCGCGAAGCGGTCCATCTGATCCTGGACGATCTTCGGGAAGGCGTCGTAGTAGGCGTTGACGCTTTCGCGGCCCTGGAAATAGACGTCGGGATTCTGGCTCGTACCGCGCAATACCGGATCCTCGGGGTCGAGCGCACGCGCCTTGTGGG
>JARROU010000245.1:0-2331 GCA_037383585.1 Campylobacterales bacterium
GCTCTTTGCGCTCCTTGGGCGCCCCGCCCTGCTCGACGGGAACCTGACCCTCAATGCGGCACTCGAAAACGGCAAATTCGCGACCGCTTTTTATTCCCCGGTACTGTCACCGTCATCGGAACTGAACGGCACACTCAGGGCATTCCCGCTGGAAGGGAATATCACGCTCTCCGGCAAAGGGGGGCATTTTATCGGTGACGCTGCGTTCCGTACCGCAGCAGACACCCTGGAACTCACGTCGATCGATATCGATCCCAACGAAAAAAAGTTTGACGGCCGCTACCGGTTTGAGGTAAAGGATTCCACGCGCTCGCTGCTGCTGATCCCCGAAGCATGGTTCGGCCGGTCACTCTCTATGGAAGGAAAAGCCGAATTGACTCCGCAGCGCCAGGCATTGTCCCTGCACTCCGCGCAGCTGATGCTTGCACCGGAACTGCATCGTTATTTTGAAAAGAACGCGACCGGCACCATGCCGGTTTCCGTCGATCTGAACGCCTCCAGGGAGCAGGGCCGTGTGGCGCTGAACGCTTCAGTCGCTTCCGATCCGGTTTCGTTTTTGCCGCTGCAGATGGCCTACCTTTCCGACTCCGGTCTTCTGACGCTCGAGGTACGCCTCTATACGGAGCGCTTTCCCGGTGACTCCCATATCCGTTCCCGTGCCGTTCTCGGTGGGAAAACGCCGCTGGAGGATGCCAATATAAGCTTGGGAACCGCTTCGTTTGATCTGAACATCAGCCATATGTACATCGGATCGACTGCAGATAATTTCGGCGCCGATTTCAGCCTTTCGCCTGCATCTATGGACCGCTTCGGCCCGCATGCCGTCATTCACGGACAGGTGCGCTCCCATCCAAAGTTTCATGCCCGGCTCCGCTCCGAAGGCTTCGACGGCAACCTCAGTGCCGTTATGAATGACGATATGCTGATCATTCATGCCTCTCAACTCTCTCTGCCGCAATGGCTGCGTCTTTTCAAACCGAATACAAAAGTGTCAGCCGGCAGCCTTGATGCGGACATTATCCTGGACTCCCCTGCACTGCTCGAAGACAATCTCAGCCGTCTTGACGGCGGCATCGACATCCGAATGCATCACGTACGCATCGACGGTATCGCGGCAGACCGCTACTTGGAGACGCTTCGCAATACCCAGGACCTCTCGCTGTTCCAGGGTTCGCTGCTGGAACTTCCGATCATACGCTCCGTCAAAACGCTGCCGGGCAATCTGCTCGACCGACCTGCAGTCAATACGGAAATTATGAATGCCCGTCTGGCCGTTTCCGTTTCAGACGGCACTGCGGTCTGCGAAGATTGTGCTGCTGCAACCCCGGCGCACCGCATCGCTGCTGCGGGGAACATTGATCTGCCTTCACAGCGTTTTGACTCTTTTTATGTGGCCCTGCTCAAACCGGACGGCTGCCCCTATTTCATACAGAAAATAAACGGTTCCCTGTACGACCCGGAAGTCAACCTGGCCGAATCCGGCATCAAGGTCATCGGCGGAGCGGTTGTCTCGACGATCTCGAACGTTACAGAGGCCGCCGAATTGATTACCGGCATTATATTCGAGATCACTTCTGCCACCGGTAAAGCCATTCAGTATGTGCCTGTCGCAGGTAAACCCGCAGAGGAGACGCTCAAAAGCGTGACCGGTACTCTGCACGGCACGGTCAAGCGCGTCAGCGGGTGTACGCCTTTTTATCTCGGAACGGTTCCCCATCCCGTTAAAAAGCCCTAGGAAAACGGTTGGCAGGGCGAACGCCCTGTTTTTTGATCAGCCCGTCCAGAATAAACATCTTTGGCGTCCATCGGTCGAGAAAAGCGGCTGACGTCTCCGAAAGCGAAATGATCTCGGACATTGCATCCACGGAAGCGGCTTCGGATGAAAAACCCAAATGACAAAAAGCGTTCCCCCTTCTTTAAATACAAGTGCATAAAAACCAAGGTTGCCTGCACGTTCGATCTGCCGAACCTTTCTCGCATTGAAAACAATGCGCAGCGAATCTTTGACATCGTATTGAAAAAAGAATTGTGGTTTGACGCTCGCAGATCCATACACCCAATGCGCTACGTCCCTGGTCTTATATAAAGTACGTTCGACGCTGACCGGTGAAGCAGCACCCGGTCAGTATTGATAGGTTTCGCCGTATTTGTCAATCGTTTTCCCTCGGATTCAATGCCGATACGGCTGCCATTTCCGACAATGATCTTCGGTGTACTGCAGCCGCACAAAACCAAGAATATCAGGCAAAAAAAGAGGCGCATGCATTCACTCCATATATACATATATTAAGCGGTGTTTTACTGCGCACTGGCGCTAGGTTGTAGTGCAAG
>JARROU010000246.1:0-2321 GCA_037383585.1 Campylobacterales bacterium
GTCAACCGTTGCCTTTGCGGTACGGTAGTCATAATTGTAGACGCTGCCGTAAGTCACATAGTTGGATTTCTTTTTTTCCAGATAGCCGTCCAGGTTCAGTGACCAGCGGTCGTTTACATCATAGGTGACTCCGGTGCTGTAGGCGTCGCTGTCAAACCGTTGATGGCTCGGTGCAGGCCCCCACCCGTAGCCGGAACCCGGTTGAGCCGGATTCTCATCGTATTCCGATTGGGTCATCGGACCGCCGTAGTTGACGTCGGTACGAGCCGATTGCGCTCCAAGACGCAGTTCGACAGCATCGGTCGGGGTTATGGAAAGATCGAATGTGCCGTTGGCAAGTTTCTGCGCATCCCGGTTCTGCTGCGCGTCAATATGGCGCGTGCCCGCAGTGTGGTAGGCCTCGCCCGAGGCCGAGACGCTAAAGAGTTCGTCGCTGTGTCCGACCCGGAACGCAACGTCGTAGGTATTGTAGACGCCGCCGTAGAAACTGACCGCTTTGGAGTCATCTTTTTTGGTGACGATATTGATGACCCCGGCATTGGCGCCGTCGCCGCCGAGCACGACCCCGCCGCTTTTAATGATCTCGAGGCGGTCGATGTCGGCAGGCGCGATGGAGCTGAGCAGCTGCGGCACCATGTCGACGTTGTTCAAACGGCGGCCGTTGACGGTGATGACGATGTTCTGGTAGCCGTTCTCGATGCCGTAACCGTGCAGGTCGAGTTTCTGCGCCATCGGGTTTCCGTAAGAGGGCATGGCGATGACAGAGGTCTGCAGGGTGATGAACTCATAAAGCGACTGAACGTGCGCTTTTTCAATGTCGTCGGCCGTATAGACTTCGACGGAGTCGGGTGCATCGAGCTCGGTATTGCCCAGAGGCGTCGAGGTAACGGTCAGCGCTTCGAGCGTGACGCTTGAGGCGGCAAGGGTGCCGGCAAGTGCCGACAGGGCGGCGAGGGACAAAACGGTTTTTTTCACAGGGTTCCTTTGTATATATGAGTCATAGCGGGTGAAGCAAAACGCCTGTTTTGGCGGTGAGAGCGTTGAACGCGTTAATCGGTAGGGGCTGACGGAACGTTTCGGAAGATTGTGGGTGCGCAGTTTTGCACAGGTGCGGCGGTGAAAAAAGCGGTTGCAGTGGCAGGGGCGGTGCCGGCCTCCGGGTAAAACGGCCGAGGCCGTCTCTTCCAGCAGGAGCAGCTCATCCTCATCGGTGAGCGCTTCCTCGTCGCACTCCTCGCCGACGCGTCGGTGGTGGGCCTGCGTACTGCTTGCGCGTCGCTGCAGGGTGATGCTGCCCGCATAGGCCTGGATGGCGCTGAGCGTAAAATAGCGTTTGCCGAAGCCCTTCGGTGCGTGCATGCAGTCTCCCCATGAATGATTTTCGCAATTATACCACTGCAGGCATGCCGATTCCCTTTCTGTGAAGCGAACGTGCCGTGGTTCGCTTAATAGGACACGAAACGTTATAATGCCGCCTATGAAACTCTCCCACCTGCGCCAGATCGCCGAGTACCTGCGGCAGTACCGCCATATCAACGCCATCCACCGCGTCAACGACACGACGGTCAAGATCGTCCTGGGCGAGAAGAGCCTTTATGCCAATATGCAAAAGGGCCACAGCTACCTGGCGATGTGCCGTCACGACATCCGGCGCTCCAAGGTGTACCAAGCGCCTTTTGACGTCGTGCTGGCCAAGCGTTTCAACCGTGCCGTCATTACGGACATCTCGCTCTACAATGACGACAAAATTCTCCGCATCGAGGCGGCGCTGAGCGGGGCGTACAAACACTCCAAAACGATCCTGCAGCTCGAGTTCACCGGCAAGACGACCAACGCAATCATCCTCGACGAGGATGAGGTCGTGCTCGAAGCGCTGCGCCATGTCGACGCCGACACTTCCTACCGCGTCGTGCGCGTCGGCCAGCCCCTGCTGCCGCCGCCGCCGATCGCCTTCCGCCCGAAAGAGTACCCCCTCGAAGACGTGGAGGCGTACCTTTATGACGTCTGCGACAAAGAACAGACCGCACGGCTCGCAGCTCTGAAAAAGCAGAAGATCGGCGTTTTGCAGAAAAAACGCAAGCGTCTGCAGCAGCACCTGGCGGCGCTCGACGACGAGGCAGCGCTTTCGGCCGAGGCGGAGCGTCTGCAGCATCTGGGCAACCTGGCCCTTTCCAATCTGCACAGGATCAAACCCTACGAGACGCAGTTGACGCTGCTGGATTATGACGGGACCGCCGTCGAGGTCACCCTGCCCAAAACCTTTCCCTCGCCGCATCAGGTGAGCGACTATTTTTTCAAGCTGTCGAAAAAAACGAAACAGA
>JARROU010000247.1:0-2303 GCA_037383585.1 Campylobacterales bacterium
ATCGAAATGATGCGGCAGGCGTTCATGGCGCGGCGCGACGAAGCGGCCCGTCGCTTCAATGCCGTCGACGGCCTGTCCGTCCTGGCACCCGACGGGGCCTTTTACCTCTTCGTCAACATCAAAGAGGTCACCAACGATTCCCTGACGTTCTGCAAGCGCCTCCTCGAAGAGAAAGAGGTCGCCGTCGTCCCGGGGATCGGGTTCGGCCTGGACGGCTACTTCCGATTCAGTTTCGCCACCGACATTGAAAAAATCCGCGAAGGAATCGACCGCATCGCCGAATTCGACAAAAACTACTGATCCCTCTTCATTTCAGCGGCACGATGCCGCTGTCTACTTCTCATAGAGATTTCTCATTTACTATGCAGTCATGTGGTGTTGGAAGCGGTCATGCAGGGCGGCGGTTCTAACACTGCGGTGGAAAGGCCGGCAGATGTTGAGAAGCGCTATCCGCGTTTGAGAATACGCGCCAGCTTGCCCTGAAGCTTGAGCCAGAGCTTGTGTTCCATCAGCGGGAATCCGCCGTAAACCCCGGCTTTTTCCACGTTTTTCGTGACACCGCCGCGCGCGGCGATCGTTGTAAACGGTGCAATGGAGAGGTGTCCTGCCGTGGCGCTCTGCCCGCCCATGACGACGTTGCGTCCGAGCGTCGAGGAACCGGCAAGCCCCACCTAGGATACCAGCACGCTGTACTCCCCGATGACGCAGTTGTGGCCGATATGTACCAGGTTGTCGATGCGGACGCCTTTTTTCACCACCGTACTGGCAAAAACCGCGCGGTCGATCGTCGTGTTGGCGCCGATCTCGACATCGTCTTCGATGATCACGTTGCCGTTTTGGTAAATCTTGACGTGTTCGCCCCGGTTCGTCGTCGCAAACCCGAAACCGTCACTGCCGATGACGGTCCCGGCGTGGATAATGCAGTCGCTGCCGACGATGCAGTCCCGGTAGACCGTCACATTCGGATACAGCACGGTGTTGTCGCCGATCGTGACGTCGTTGCCGACAAAGACGCCCGGCATGATGTGGCAGCCGCTGCCGATCACCGCGCCTCTTGCGATGTAGGCGCCCTCTTCCACCGTCGTTCCGTCGCCGATCTGCGACGCTTTCCCCGTATGATCCAGGCGTTCCGGCGCGAACAGTGCGGACGCCTTCGCCAGCGTCAGATACGGCGCATCGCTCACGAGCGGCCGTACATGTTCCGGAAGCTTCGATGCATGCTCTGCCGTAATAAAAACCGCAGCGGCCTGCGTCGATGCAAGCTGGGAGGCGTATTTACTGTTCTCCAGGAAACTGATCTCGGACGCGCCGGCGTCCTGCAGGGTGTTGAGTCCCGTGATCTCTATATCTTCGCCCTCGAACGGCAGTCCGAGCTCGCGGCAGATCTCTGAAAGCGTATGCATCACTTCTCCTTGACGAGTTTTGCCAGCCGGCTTTGCATCCGCATCCACTGGCGGTGCTCCATCAGGGGGTACCCGCTGAAGACCTTTCCGCTTTCATGAATGGATTTCGTGACACCGGATCGGGCAGTAAAGGTCGTAAAGGGTGCGATCTCCAGATGGTCGCTGAACGCCGTCTGGCCGCTGACGACGCAGTTGCGCCCCAGGCGGGTCGACCCGCCGACACCGACCTGGGCCACCAGGATGGAGTGTTCTCCGATCTCGCAGTTGTGGCCGACATGCACGTTGTTGTCGATCTTGACGCCGCGCCGGACAATTGTCGAATTGAACAGCGCCCGGTCGATCGAGCAGTTGGCCCCGACTTCGACGTCGTCTTCGATCACGACGTTACCGTTTTGGTAGATCTTGACGTGTTCGCCCTGCGCGGTGTGCGCATCTCCGAAGCCGTCGGCACCGACGGTCGTGCCGCCGTGGATCCGGCAGCGAGAGCCGATGCGGCAGTCGCGGTAGATCGTGGCATTTGGGAAAATGACGCTGTCCTCGCCGATGACGACGCCCGAGCCGATGTACGCGCCGGCCATGACCGTCGTCCCTTTTCCGATCACGGCCCCCTTCTCGACGTTGGCCCGCGGATCGATGACGCTGCCTTCACCGAACACCGGTTCGGGTGCCTCCGTATCCACCAGCGGCGGCGCAAAGAGCGCGGTCGCCCCGGCCATGCAAAGCGACACGTCGTCGCAGACAATGATGCCGCAGCCCGAAGGCACCGAAGGGACGCTTTCGCGCGTGACCAGCACCGCCGCGGCATGGGTCGTCTCAAGCTGCTTGGCGTAACGGCGGTCCGAGAGGTAGGAGAGTTCGTCTGCAGAAGCCTCCGCGAGCGTGTTCATGCCGCGGATGTCC
>JARROU010000248.1:0-2290 GCA_037383585.1 Campylobacterales bacterium
ACCGGATCGCGCAGGACGTGGAGAAGGCGCTCAAGGAGAGCTACGGTGAGGTCGAAGTCGAGATCATGAACTTCGAGGAACTGGACCTGATCGAGCACGTCATTCACTACAGCGAGCACAACGCCTGTTTCGACTGCAAGGTGAGCTTCGAACCCCTCGAGCCTCTCAGTTTCTCGTTCAACTCCCCCAAGGGCGCCTGCCCCGAATGCGACGGGCTGGGCATCCGCTACGCGCTGGACCACGACAAGATCATCGACGGGGATCTCCCGATTGAGAAGGGGGCCGTCAAGATCGTCTACGGCTTCAACAAGGGGTACTATTTCACCTTCCTCAAGGCGTTCTGCGAACGCGAGGGGATCGACATCACCGTGCCGTTCCGCGAGCTCGAGGAGCATGAGAAGAAGGCGATCCTGCACGGCAGCATCAACGAGGTGACCTTCAAGTGGAAAAACCACCCCGTCAAAAGGATCTGGCCGGGGATCGTGCGCATCGCGTACGACATGTTCAAGGACGAAAAGGACATCAAAGACTACATGAGCGAGAAGGTGTGCAACGTCTGCGGCGGCCACCGCCTGCGCCGTGAAAGCCTCGCCGTCGACGTGGCGGGGCAGAAGATCAGTGACGTCATTTCACTGCCGATCGAGGAGAGCTACCGCTGGTTCGAGAACGAAAAGACCTTCGCGTTCCTCGGGGAACAGGACGCCATGATCGCGCAGCCGATCCTCAACGAGATCAAAGAGCGCCTCTTTTTCCTCTACGACGTGGGGCTGGGCTACATCACCCTCAACCGCGACGCCCGCACGATCAGCGGGGGTGAGGCGCAGCGCATCCGGATCGCCAGCCAGATCGGCAGCGGCCTGACGGGGGTGATGTACGTCCTGGATGAACCCTCCATCGGCCTGCACGAACGCGATACCCTCAAGCTGATCCGGACCCTGCGCTCGCTGCAGGAGAAGGGCAATACGGTCGTCGTCGTCGAGCACGACAAGGAGACGATCGAACACGCCGACCACATCGTCGACATCGGTCCCGGGGCGGGGCAGTACGGCGGGGAGGTGGTGTTCTCCGGAACGCTGAAGCAGCTTTTAAAAGCGAAAACGACGACGGCGGAGTACATGACGGGCAAAAAGAAGATCGAGTACTTCCACCGCCGTCCCCAGGAGAACTGGATCGGGATCAAGAACGTCACCCTTAATAACATCGAGGACCTTTCGGCGCGTATCCCGCTGCACAACCTCGTCTGCGTTACGGGCGTGAGCGGCAGCGGCAAGAGTTCGTTGATCCTGCAGACCCTGCTGCCGACGGCCCGCGAACTCCTCAACCGCGCACGCAAGGTCAACACCGTCGCGGGCGTCGAGATCGAGGGGCTGGAGAAGCTCGACAAGGTCATCTACCTCGACCAGAGCCCCATTGGGCGGACGCCGCGCTCCAACCCGGCGACCTACACGGGGGTCATGGACGAGATCCGGAACCTCTTCGCGAAGACGAAGCTCTCGCAGATCCGCGGCTATACGTCCAGCCGCTACAGTTTCAACGTCAAAGGCGGCCGCTGCGAGAAGTGCCAGGGCGAGGGGGAACTCAAGATCGAGATGCACTTCCTGCCCGACATTATGGTCAAGTGCGACGCCTGTCACGGGACCCGCTACAACCCGCAGACCCTCGAGATCGAATACAGGGGCAAATCGATCGCCGACGTGCTTGGGATGAGCGTCGAGGAGGCGCTGAAGTTCTTCGACCCGATCCCGAAGATCAAGGCGAAACTGCAGACGCTCTACGACGTCGGCCTGGGCTACATCACCCTGGGGCAGAACGCCGTGACGCTCAGCGGCGGCGAGGCGCAGCGCATCAAGCTCTCCAAGGAACTCAGCCGCAAGGATACGGGCAACACCCTCTACATTCTCGACGAACCGACGACGGGGCTGCACTTCGCCGACGTCGACCGCCTGACCAAGGTGCTGCACCATCTCGTCGAACTGGGCAACTCTGTGCTCGTCATCGAGCACAACCTCGATATGGTCAAGAACGCCGACTACATCATTGACATGGGCCCCGAGGGC
Organism: Campylobacterales bacterium; assembly: GCA_037383585.1. Classification (GTDB taxonomy): domain Bacteria; phylum Campylobacterota; class Campylobacteria; order Campylobacterales; family Sulfurimonadaceae; genus Thiomicrolovo. The sequence goes on from JARROU010000248.1 coordinate 2,058, forward strand.
GGGAACAAGGGCGGCGACATCATCGCCGTCGGCGACCCGGAAACGGTGGCCAAGGAGGCCGACGAGACCGGAAGCTATACCGGGGCGTTCCTCCGGAAGGAACTGAGCGTCGAAGACGCGTAGATGAGGTGATGAGGTGATGAGGTGATGAGGTGATGAGGTGATGAGGTGATGAGGTGATGAGGTGATGAGGTGATGATTGGAAAAGAATATGAAGAAACCATATAAGCGAA
>JARROU010000249.1:0-2265 GCA_037383585.1 Campylobacterales bacterium
GCACCTTGATCCCCAGATCGGCGAGGTAGGTCGTCAGTGACTCCGCCATCTTTTTCGTCAGCACGGTCACGAGCACGCGGTCACCTTTTGCGACGGTCTTTTTGATCTCGTCGTGCAGGTCCTCGACCTGGTTGTCGGAGTCTTTGATTGTCACGACCGGATCGAGCAGGCCGGTCGGTCGGATGATCTGTTCGGCCTTGACGGCGCTGAGTTCCAGTTCCGTTTCGGCCGGCGTGGCGCTGACGAAGAGGTAGTGGGGCGCCTTGTTGATGAACTCCTCGTATTTGAGGGGGCGGTTGTCCAGGGCGCTCGGCAGTCGGAAGCCGTAATCGACGAGAACCTCTTTGCGGCTGCGGTCCCCGGCGTACATGCCTCTGAACTGCGGCAGGGAGACGTGCGATTCGTCGACGATGATCATGTACTTGTCGTGGTTGAGGGCGAAGTAATCGAGCAGGGTGTAGGGGGCCTCGCCCGGCTTCTTGCCGGTTAGGAGGCGCGAATAGTTTTCGATCCCCTTGCACATGCCGACGGTTTCGAGCATCTCCAGGTCGAATTCGGTACGCTGTTTGAGTCGCTGCGCTTCGACGATCTTTTCGTTGGCCAGCAGTTCGTCGAGGCGATCACCGAGTTCGTCCTCGATGCGCTTGATGGCGAGGGAGAGCTTCTCCTGCCCGACGGTGAACTGGCTGGTCGCATAGACCGTGACCTTTTCTTTCTCCTCGAGCTTCTTGTTGGCGATCACCTCGAAGGTATAGATCGCTTCGACCTCGTCGCCGAAGAACTCGACGCGGATCGCTTCGTCCTCGAGGTAGGGGGGATAGATGTCGAGCACGTCGCCGCTGACGCGCAGGTGTCCGCTGTCGAAGTAGGCGTCGTTACGGGTGTAGCCCATCTCCACCAGACGCAGCAGCAGCTCCTTCTGGCCGATCTCCTGTCCGACTTCGAGAATCTGCACCATCTTCGCATACTCTTCCGGGTCCCCGAGTCCGTAGTTGGCGGAGACGGAGGCGATGACGATGACGTCGTCGTAGCTGAGCAGGTTCGCCGTCGCCGAGAGCCGCAGGCGCTCGAGCTCGTCGTTGATGGAGCTGTCCTTTTCGATGAAGAGGTCCTGGCGCGGGATGTAGGCCTCGGGCTGATAGTAGTCGTAGTAGCTGATGAAGTATTCGACGTGGTTGTTGGGGAAGAAGGCCTTGAACTCGCTGTAGAGCTGCGCGGCCAGGGTCTTGTTGTGGGTCATGATGATCGTCGGCAGCTGCGTCTTCTCGATGACCTTCGCCATCGTGTAGGTCTTGCCGCTGCCCGTCACCCCCTCGAGCGTCTGGTAGCGGTTGCCCTTGATGACGCTCTGCGAGAGCGTTTCGATGGCGTTTGGCTGATCCCCCGCCGGGGCGAATTCCGTGACGACTTCAAACGTACCCAACTTCGATCCTTTTTACCTGTTTGTGATAGAATTATAACCAACAAGGCCGGCAGGGTCCGGACCGTCGATACTATGACAAGAACAGGATAAGCAATTATGATGGAAAACCAGCAATCACAGAGTGTACTCGACCGACTCGGCGGCAAGGTGTCACAGATCATGACACAGCTGCAGTCGCTCAAAGAAGAGAACGAAGTGCTGAAAAACGACCTGATGAACCAGCAGGCGCAGAACGAGGCCTACCGCAACCAGATCGAACGTCTTGAAGCGGACAATACCGCCAAGGAACGCGAGATCGAAGAGATCGTCAACAAGATCGAAAGCATCCTGGATAATCCCGTGCGGAGCACTGCAGCGGCATGAGCAAAAAAGTCTCCCTCACCATCAACCGCAGCCGATTCGACATCGACCTCGATGACGCCTTCGCGGACTACCTGCTCGACGAGCTCGAAAAAGATTTCAAGCTCGACAACAATAACGATCTGAAGGTGCTGTTGCAGGCGTATGTCAAGAAGAATTACGAATTGTTCGAGCAGGAACGCAAAATCGATGCGATTCTTGAAAATATCAACATGGTCGATGTTGAAAGTCAAGTGTGAATCGAAGGGTTTTCGCCCCAGCAGAGCATTGCTACATGAGGGGAATGGTATATGGAATTGAATGAGGGAAATCCACATATTTCAGTGGTGACACCCGTATACGGTTGCGCGGCTTCGCTTGAGCAACTTTATAGCCGTTTGGCCGCAGTCCTCTCCCGTATCACAGACCGTTTCGAAATTATCATAGTCAATGATGCCAGCCCGGATGACGCTTGGAAAAAGATCCGTGAGTTAGCCGAATAT
>JARROU010000250.1:0-2237 GCA_037383585.1 Campylobacterales bacterium
CCCGCAGCTGATCAAGGAGCACACCGAACTCTCCGCCTTCCTCGACCACCACAGCGCCTGGAACCTCGACGACAAGATCGAACGGGTGCTGCAGCACTTCCAGCTCAAACACTACGAGGACAAAAACGTCGAGCTGCTCAGCGGGGGCGAACAGCGCCGTGTCGCGCTGGCGTCGCTGCTGCTGCAAAAACCCGACGTGCTGCTGCTCGACGAGCCGACCAACCACCTCGACGTCTACATGGTCGAGTTTCTCGAAGAACTCATCCTCAAGGAGAAGTTCACCCTCGTCTTCATCTCCCACGACCGCTATTTCATCGACCAGATCGCGACAAAGACCGTCGAGGTCGAGGATGCCGGGCTGCGCGAGTTCAAGGGAGGATACAGCAGCTACCTGACGCAGAAAGAGGAGCTGCTGCGCACGATGCAAAAACAGCACGAAAACCTCCTGAGACTGCTCCGGGCCGAAAACGAGTGGTTCGCCCGCGGGGTGCGCGCGCGCCTCAAGCGAAACGAGGGACGCAAAGAGCGGCTGATGAACCTGCGCGAACAGGCCAAGACGAACCCGTCGCAGATCCGGAAGATGAAAGTCGAGCTCGAACGCGAAGCGAAACACTTCAACCGCGACAAGAGTGTCAACAAACAGAAGATGCTTTTCGAAATCGAGCACCTGAACATCACGCTCGGCAGCAAGCTGCTGATCAAAGACTTTACGACGCGCATCCTGCAAAAGGACGTCATCGCCGTCGTCGGCCCCAACGGCAGCGGGAAGTCCACCCTGCTCAAAGCTTTGCTCGGACGCCTCAAGCCCACTGCCGGGAAGATCAAGCAGGGAGAGTTTTCCATCGGCTACTTCGACCAGCACCGCGAGATGCTCGACGACGACAAGAACCTCATCGAGACCTTCTGCCCCCACGGCGGAGACCGTGTCGAGGTGCAGGGGCACAACATGCACGTCTACGGCTACCTCAAGAACTTCCTCTTCCCGCGCGAGTTCCTTGACAAGAAGATCGGGATACTCAGCGGGGGCGAGAAGAACCGCGTCGCCCTGGCCCTGCTCTTTACGAAGAAGGTCGACTGTCTTATCCTGGACGAACCGACCAACGACCTCGACATCCCGACCATCAACATTCTCGAAGAAAAGCTGCAGGCCTTCCCGGGAGCGGTCATCCTGGTCAGCCACGACCGCTACTTCGTCGACAAGATCGCCAAAAAGCTCTTCGTCTTCAAAGGCGACGGCGAGGTCGAGGAGCGCTACCAACTCTACAGCGAATACCTCGAGGGCGAAAAAGAGTTCCGGGAGATGGAGGCGATGGAGCGCGAGGCGGAGTCGGCCGAACGAAAGCCGAAAACCGAAGAAAAACCGAAAAAAGAGAAGCCGCTGCGCCTGACCTACAAGGAGAAGATGGCGCTCGAATCGCTCCCGGGTGAGATCGAAGCCCTCGAAGCGGAGATCGAGCAGCTGAATGCCTGCCTGGCCGATCCGCAATGCTATGCCGAGAAGGGCATCTCGGTCCTGGCCAAGGAGCTCGAAGCGCTCGAGGCAAACTACGAAGTGAAAGTCGAAGAGCTGCTTACGATCGAAGAGAAAGTCGAGCAGATAGAGTCACACTGATCTTCAGCCCCAAAAAGACGGGATTTCTCTTTCGCATTCCGTCCGGATCCGTCTCGTTTTCTCTCCGCCGTCTCCTCCTGCAAACCCCGTTGACATGCACATCATAAAACTATCACATTATATAGTTAATTTTATAAATTTTTATATCTTCATACGGATTTAAGTATGCATTCCGATATAATCGATTTTAATATAATTCTAGGAGAAATTCATGCGCAAGTCATTTGCTTTTCTTATCTCATCTATGGCCGCGGCCGTCCTGATGACAGGATGCGCGAAACCTTCGGGTACGCCTGTTCCGGAGAACGTCGATATGCAAAGTGCCAAGAAACTGAAAATGCCGATTGTCATTTACAGTGTCGGGGTGCAAAAAGATGAGAGAGGGATGAGCCGCCCGGTCGTCTACTATGTCAATACGTCCCCCAGACCGATCAACCTTGCCACCTTCCTGCTCGAAGGCAAGACCAGTGAAGGCGAGTCCATTATGCTTTGGGCGGATGGTTATGAGAAGGTATCACCGGACAAATCCTGCCAGCGGGGCATGCTCGGCGGCAGATGGAACCGTGCAGACATCGAGTGTGTTGAGATCAAGCAGGCCGGTCTTCAAATCAACGGCAGTTACTAC
>JARROU010000251.1:0-3606 GCA_037383585.1 Campylobacterales bacterium
GTTGATGGAGCGAATATCCCATAGGTTGAATCCCCGCTTTTATCCCTTCTGCCTCTCGAAAAACCAGCAAAACACGAACATCAGCCTCGGTGTTTTGGCCCTGTTTCCATCGAAAATAAAGGCGTTAGCCTCGGTTAGGGGCACCTATTCCGGCAGGGGGTGCCGAGGTGCCGGAACTCTTCAAGCGCTCCTTTGAAAAACGTCCGTGCTCAGCAGCCTCCGCCCGTCGACCACTTGCCGTTTTTTGAAAACGTCGGTTCGCAGCAGCCGGTCCCGCCGGTAAAGGCGTCGCCGCCGAACAGCTCGATCTGCTCCATCGTGTGGTAGTTCTCCCAGATGACCCCCTGGGGGTCTTGGACCCAGTACTTGTTCGATTCGGCGTAGCAGCACTGCGCCCCGGACTGTTTTTCCCCGGCGATCCCCGCGGCCGTGAGCCGCGCTTCCGTCTCGGCGACGGCCTCGTCGCTGTCGAACTGGAGCCCCAGGTGGTTGAGGCCGGTTCGGCTCCTGCCCTTCGAGACGGCGAAATTCACGGCCGGGTCATCGACGAGCCACTGCAGGTAGTCCTCTTTGACCTTCGTCGGTTCCGTTCCGAACAGGGCGGTATAGAACGCCCGGCTCTTTTCCAGGTCGTCGACGGAGATGTGAATGTGGAGACGTTTCATGGCGCGTCCTTCGGTGGTTTCCGCTATTGTAGCCCAACCGTTTATAAATATCAAGATATATTGATGTACTTGCCCGGTTTCGCTATACTTCCGGCAACACAGGAGCAGCACAGCGGGCGGCTCCATTTCTGACAAGGAGATACAGCGTGGATTTCAAAGGCTTCTTTGCATACGGCGAGAAAGTGCCCGGGTACGAGGTGGGGATGCTCAACGAAAGAGAGGCGCGCGCGGCGGCGGCGATCCTGTTCGTCGGCGCGTTTCTCGGGCTGGTGAACGGGGTCATGCTGCACACGGCGCTCTTCTCCAAATACTTCGTGACCTTTTTCGCGATCGACTTCACGATGCGCATCATCCAGCCGCGGTACGCGCCCAGCCTGATGCTGGGGCGTTTTTTCGTCCAGAACCAGAAGCCCGAGTACGTCGGGGCCGCGCAGAAGCGTTTCGCCTGGGTGCTTGGGTTCGTGCTGGCGTGGCCGATGTTCTACTACCTGGTCATCGATTTCCAGCCCAATCCGCTCAAAGTGCTGGTCTGCCTGGTCTGCATGGCGCTGCTCTTTTTTGAAGCGGCCTTCTCCATCTGCCTGGGCTGCAAGCTCTTCTCATGGCTCAAGCGCAAGGACCCCAAGTACTGCCCCGGCGGGGTGTGCGAGATGAAGATCAAAGAGCCCATCCAGACCTTTTCGGCGGCCCAGAAAGTGATCCTCGCCGCTACGGTGCTGGCGATGGCGTACGGCACCTACGCCTATTTCACCAAACTGCCCGACAAAACCATTTTTGTCAAAAAGATGAAAACGCTGATGATGAGCCAGGCGGAACTCGAATCCCGGGGGCTGCCTCCCCGCCTTTATCTCTTCTACTTCTCGAAAAACCAGTAAAACGCGAACATCAGCCCCGGTGTTTTGGCCCTGTTTTCATCGAAAACGAACGCGTTAGCCTCGGTTAGGGGCACCCATTCGAGGAGGATCTCCTCGGTGTGGATGCCGCCGCCCCCGTGCGCTTTCATCGACTCGTCGATCTGCGCGAAGTAGAGGTGCTGCTTGGCGCCGGAGATGCCGACGGTGGTAAAGAACGACGTGATCTTCTCGATCCTCTCCAGCGGCACGTCGTAGCCGCACTCCTCGTCGATCTCCTCCTTTGCGATCTGCTTGAGCGGCATCGTCTTGTCGACGATCCCCGCGCAGAGCTCGTAGGTGAAGAGGTGCTCCGGGTGGGTCATGTGCACCGGGGGACGGAACTGCTGGACGACAAGGAAGGCCTGCTTTTGCGTATGGTAGAGCAGCACGGCGACGCTGTCGTGGCTCTTGACGGCCTCCCAGCTCAGCTCGCGGCCGTTTTGGGTGTAGAGGATGCGCACGGGGCGGACGAAGTCGGGGTCTTCCAGGGGGATGGTTTCGAAGCGGGTAATTTTGAATGGCATGTTAAAATGATATAAATGCAACCTTAAAAGGCACCGATGCCTTTACGGGAAGGGGCTTTGTTGGCCCAAACGCACTACAATGCGATTACCAATACAAGACGGAGGTAGGCAAATGGTTCCTTCACAAGAAGTGCTTGACGCATATGTCCGCGAGCGGTTCTTCTGCCATTTCGGGCACGAGGACGAAGCGAAGCTCGCGGCGGCGGTCGAGGAGTACCGTGCGCTCAAGGCGTTCCGCGTCAACGAGAACATCCACGAGAGCGGGCAGAGCCTGTCCGAAGAGGCGCACTACGTCATGCGCCTGTACACGATGTTCTACATGGGACAGGTGCTCGAAGCGCTCAAAATCGACCAGAGCGACGCGAACGTCATGGAAGACAGCAGCTGCGGCAACATCGGGACGGCCGGGCGCATCGCCAAGATGTACACCGCCGCTTTCCCGGAGGACAACCGCGAGCTGATGAGCGGGCGCTGGAACCGCGAACCGCGCATGGCGACCTACCCCAACACCGCGCAGACCCACGAGCCCGTCTTCGTCACGTCGCAGCTTGACGCGGTCTGCAGCCACCACTTCATCCGCTTCGGCCAGGACCAGGCGATCGAGGGCTCCGTCGTCGTCGTGGGCTACATCCCCCGCGAGAAGCTCGGCGGCATCAGCAAGATCAACCGCTTCGTCAACTGGTGCGCGCGCCGCGGATGGCTGCAGGAGGACCTGACGCGCTACATCGGCAATAAGATTATGGAAGTCTTCGAGACCGATTCGGTCTACGTCGGCCTCTTCAACCTCAAACACGGGTGTACGGCATACCGCGGGGCGTGCGATATCAATGCGACCACGTCGACCGTCTTCGTCAGCGGCGAGTTCGAGCACAACCGCGCCCTCATCCCGAACAAATTCAAATAAGGACGCGCATGAAGTGGATCATCGACAAACAGTTCGACTTTTGTTACGGTCACCGCGTCTGGTCCCAGAGCCTGGACGCGGATTACAGCCTGGACGACTGCCTGATGTGCCGACACCTCCACGGGCACCAGGGCAAGATCAAGATCTTCCTCGAAGCGGAGCAGCTTCAAAACGGGATGGTGACGGACTTTAAGCACCTCAACTGGTTCAAACAGTGGCTTGACGCCGTGCTCGACCACAAGTTCATCATCGACCGAAACGACCCGCTCTTTTCTGACATGATGTCGCATTACTGCACCGAAGGGCGCATGGACGACTCAAAGTTCTTCTACCACGAGGAGGGCTACTGGACGCCGCGGCTGGAAGTGATCGAGGGCGCCATCGACGCGCTGCGTGAAAAGTACGAGGGGATGGTCGTGGTCGATTTCGTGCCGACGAGCGAGCATCTGACCGCATGGCTGCTGGGAATCGTGCAGAAAAAGATGGCGCCGCTGGGCATCCGGGTCCACTCCGTAGAATTCTGGGAAACGCCGAAATCGCACTGTGAAATCAGAGCGTAACGGCAATGAAAAGAAAAAGAAGGGAAATCACTGCATCCGGGAGTAAAAAGGAGTTTCAAA
>JARROU010000252.1:0-2209 GCA_037383585.1 Campylobacterales bacterium
TATCACCTGCAAGCTCGTAAACCGCGATGCATTTGTCCTCTTTTGGTCTGAGGTATCGGTAGACAAGGTAGCTTGTGCCGTCGATCGTCATGACCTTGCCGTCCCTGCTGACGGTTCGACCTCCGGCGGCGGAGAGTGGGGCGTCAGCAGGGACGGCAAGGTCATGACGATCGACGGCACAAGCTACCTTGTCTACCGATACCTCAGACCAAAAGAGGACAAATGCATCGCGGTTTACGAGCTTGCAGGTGATATTATTACCCCATCGGTATGGAAGCTGTGCAAGCAGTAGGAAAATGGGCAGCGGCATCGGCAATGTTCTGATCCTCGCCGGGATCGTACTCATACTCGCCGGGGTGCTGGCCAAGTACGGCCTGATGGGCTGGTTCGGCCATCTCCCCGGCGATATCCGCATCAAGGGCGAACACGGCGCCTTTTACTTTCCTCTCACGACGATGATCCTGCTCTCCGTCGTCCTGAGCCTCCTGCTGCAGCTGATCCGGAAATTCTAACGCAGACAGAAACGGTGCAGAACTCAACCGCATCGATGCCGCGCTCTGCCGGGCAACGACGCAGGGAAAAAACCGGGCAGAGGCTCAACGCTACAATCTTCCCCGTGTGATACATGGTTTTCAACGAAATAAGCCTTTTCTTATTGCATATCAGTATAATCCATTAATTAAAAAAAGGAGTTGTGTTGATGATTGCTAAAACTGCGGGCGCTGCCGTTGTGGCAGGTTTGCTTTTCACAGGTTGTGCAACCATGCAGGAACAGAAAACGCATGAGACGCCTGTGGCCAGCGAACCGGCTACGAGCAAAACCGTCCAGGCCGCCAAGCAAAAGGCGGACGAACCCAAGGGGCTGAAGCGAAAAGTGGCCATCGGTCGATTTACGAATGAAACACGTTACGGGCAGAGTTTTTTTATTGATGAGAACTATGACCGTATCGGAAAACAGGCCATGGACATCCTCTCGGCAAAACTGTTTGAGACCGGAAAGTTTATTATGCTTGAACGCGCCGATCTGGACAAGATCCAGAAAGAACTGGACATGGGGGATGCGCCGGAACTGAAGAATGCGGCGGATTACCTTATCCTCGGCTCCATCACGGAGTTCGGCCGCAAGGATATCAGCGACGTCGGTTTCTTCAGCCGCGTGAAAAAGCAGGAAGCGTTTGCGAAAGTGCATATCCGAATCGTTGACGTCAGTACGGGCCGGATCATCTACTCCGAAGAGGGGAAAGGCTCCGCCTACAGCGAAGCCGGCACGGTGATGGGCGTGGGCGGAAAAAGCGCCTATGACAGCCAGCTCAACGACAAGGCGATCGACGCGGCGATCTCGGACCTGGCGTCCAATGTCATCGAGAACATGCTCGACAAACCGTGGCGGGGCTATATCCTCGGATACGAAGACGGCATGCTCATCACGTCCGGCGGCAAAAGCCAGAACATCAAAGTCGGGGATAAATTCGACGTGATGGCCGAGGGGAAAAAGGTCAAAAATCCGCAGACCAACAGCTTCATTACGCTTCCGGGCAAAAAAGTCGCTTCCATCGAGATCGTGAGCACCGTCGGCGATACACCGGAAACCGAAGTATCGCTCGCAACGATCACGGGCGGCAGCCTGGATGCCAATATCCGGAAGAAAAACTTTTCTAATCTCTATATTCAAATGCCGAAGGATTGAACATGCGCCATCTGATAAGTATTATTGGTCTGGTTTCGCTGCTGCTGTTGGGCGGCTGCGGCTATAAAGAAGGGGTGGCGACCGGCGATCGGGCGGCCTACCTCTATTTTTCGGGTAACACAGAGAATGTGACCGTTTCGGTTGACGGCGGCGCCACATTTGAAGTGGAAGCCGGACGGGACAATCAGTATAAAATCCAGCCCGGGAAACATACCGTGCACGTCTACCGTTCGGGCAGGCTGATCGTCGAACGGGAAATTTATGTCGGTGACGGCGTCGCCAAAGAGATAGGAGTACAATAAGTGAAACCATTGATGAACGTAAAAATCCTGCTGCCGATTGCGGCCGCGGCGGTGATGATGAGCGGGTGTGCGCAGAAAAAACCGCTGTACAACTACGGGACATACAGCGAAAGCTATTATGAGCACAAACAGGAGATGACCGACGACAGCGCCCTGGCGCTGCAAAAGGCGATTGAAGAGGCCATCGAAAATGCCAAAGAAGGCACCAGCGGCCGCGTTC
>JARROU010000253.1:0-2199 GCA_037383585.1 Campylobacterales bacterium
TGAAATCCCCCCACTGAATGTTTTCGGGCAGAATCCCCGTAACGGCATGGCGATAAAGATAACGCGTTATTCCGTTGTGATAATACATAGTTGCAGGCAGCGAAAGCGCGAACTCCACAATCCGTTTATCCAGTAACGGGAAACTGTACTCAAGGCGGCTTTCAAATGCCGATGCCCTCCAGGACTCGAGGCGACAGAGAAGATGTCCCTGACGGTGAAGGCACAGTTGATCGGAATCAATACTTTTTTGATACTTATAGGTCGTCAAAGCCCTATGCTTACGTATCTTTTGTGCCAGATCATTGCGGGCGCAGAGCAGATAATCGCTGGAATCACAATGGACTTTTGGCATAAAACAGAGTAGTCGTTTGGGGAGCAGCGGTAAAAACAATTCCCGGTAGCATCGCCTGATAACGCAGCGTTTGCGGCTTTTCGCTTTGGCGCATTCTTGCCAGATGCCTTTGAGCACAGCAGCGATGTTTCCCTGGCGGAACAGATCTGCATAAAATGCCCTGCCGTGATAGGTAATAAACTCATCCCCGCCCCACCCCGAAAGCACCGTGCGAATATTGTGTTTTGAAGCCGATTTTCTTAAAATGAACTCATACCACAGATCCGTCGTATCGTTCAGTGAAATATCATGCCGGGTAAAGATTTCCGTTAATGTTCCCTCGTCCAGATCGATGTGTTCAAAATCAATCTTTTCTGCCTGGGCTATCTGATGGCTGTTGGCCCATTCGAAATACCTCGGATCATCCTTTTCACCGGGGGCAGCAACCCAGCTGTAAGCCTTAAGCGTTTTCTGTTTCGCAGCAAGAGAGCGGGCAGCAAGCACTGAAACTGCAGATGAATCCAAACCGCCGCTCAGATGTGACGCAACCGGGTAGCTTGTACGCAGCCGAACGTTCACCGCATCTTTGAGTAACGCCTGCAGTGTCGATTTGTACTCTGCAAATGTCTTGTTCTCTGTGCGGCGGATCTCTTCAAGACGCCAATACGTTCGAAAGTCCGATGAGGCACCGGAAAGAGACAGTGCCGTTGCGGGCGGTAATTTCTTGATCGCTTTATAAAAAGTCATAACCGGGTGCCACAGTTCACCTTTGTCAAGATAGATGGCGACAGCATCATCATTGCAGGTTTTTGGAATACCGGGAAATTTAAGCAGGACACGCAAATCATTACTGAAAACGAAAAGATCGTCGATCATGTAATAATAGAACGGTTTGACCCCCATATGGTCCCTGGCGCAGAAGAGCTTCTCTTTTTCTGCATCCCAGATCGCAAAGGCGAAATCCCCCAGGAGGTGTTTCGGGCACTTCTCGCCCCATTTTCGGTACGCGGCCAGGATAAATTCGCTGTCGCCGATCTGCTCCGTCGGCCGGTCGGGAAGCTCGAGCTGTCCGGCAAGCTCATCGCGGTTGTCGATCCGCGCATCCATCGTCAGCATCAGGCCGTTTCGCTGCAGCGGAAGATGCTCGTGTTTGGATTCCGGCGTGTTCCACAGCATCGCATGCCCGACGGCTGCAGGACCGTTTTTTTGCAAACCGCGCTCGTCCGGGTCCCAGTAGGAGGCGGCTTCAAGCATTGTGTCCGCAATGCCCTGCTCAGCCGGCCTTCCGCTACGGTTGAAAAATCCGAAAAACCCGCTCATGCCGTTTCCCTGTTGTGCGCGCAGATCGCTTCATGCACTTCGCTCAAACGCTCCAGGTCCCTTGGGACCTGGACACGGAAAACCCTGACGGCACCGAGCATTTCGCCCAGGTAGTGCAATCGTCTCGGTTTCAGAAAAGAGAAGTGAAAGAGGTAATTGGGCATAAGCCGGTCAAACTTCCCGAACCCGTTTATCTCATCGAGAACAATGGGGGCATCCGCAGCCGCCGGTTCCAAGACATAAAAGGCATCGATCGGTGCGAATTCGGTCATAAAGTTATTGACCCGGTAGCCCAGCTCTTCGTACTTTCTGTAGGGACGATGGTACGGATGGGAACCGACGGCCATAAACTGCCCTTCCTGAACAAACGTCGGCACTTTGTCATCGGAAATCAGCGTATGCCCTTTTTGGATAAAAAAATCCGTCAGCGTCGATTTTCCGCCCATGGAGGGGGCAATAAAAAGGATCGGCCGCCCGTCCACCTCGACCGCGCCCGCATGCATGAAATCGTACTTCCCTTCCAGGGTCATATAAAGCGGCAGAAAGAG
>JARROU010000254.1:0-2188 GCA_037383585.1 Campylobacterales bacterium
GATCCGTTTCGAATTGGCCAGTAGTTCGACGTCGAACTTTGTCTTATAGCCCGCGTCGTACTGTTCCTGCGTGTCCCGCAGAAGCGTCGCGTAAAGCGCCTCGTTCTCCTTGGAAAGTTCGAGCTTTGCCCCGATGTTTTCCAGATTCTGCATGACCTGGTCGTACAGGGCCTTCAGCGCGCGTTTCGTGTCGTCGATGACGACCTGCGCCTTGAGGTAGGCGAGCTTCGACGCTTCATAGTCGTTGACGCTGTTGAAATCGATCGGCATCGAGGCTTTCAGGCCGTAGCGGTAATACGTCGTCTCGGGCGGCTGCGACTTGATGGCCTGCTCGCCCGAGAAGAAAAAAGACTCCTGGTTCTGCCAGTTGTAGCTCGCCTGAAGGTTGATACTCGGCAGATAGGCGGCCAGGGTGACGTTTTTGTTGTAACGCTCCTGTTCCCTCTGCCGCTCCGCCAGCGCCAGGTCGATGGTCCCGTCCATAAAACGCGCTTCGTCCACCTGCGCAAGAAACGGGATCTTCGCCGTACGGTAATCGAGGTCGCTGATGCTCTCAAACGCGCTGACCAGGCGCTCTTTCGCCGTCTGCAGATCGAGCAGCGCCTGTTTGGCGACGTTGCGCTCGATGATCGCGTTGTTCAGGAAGCCCGAATCGAGCTGTCCGCTCATATACTGTTCGCGTTTTTGCAGCAGATTGATGTCGGCATTGTCGACCTGCAGTTTCTGCTTTTCGATGCCGAGATCCGCTTGTTTGATCTGCATCAGCAGCTCGACCGCCTGCTTGATCAGGCTGCGTTCCTGCTGCTCGATGCTGAGCATGCCGACGTCCCGCGACGCCTCGGCATACTTGATGCCGTAATAGATCCCCCCGCTTCGGAAGACGGGCTGATCAATCGCGATGGACGCGCTTTCCTGCTGCGTCTCGGGGGCCCCTTTTTCGTTGTAGGGGTTCTGGCGATTCAGGGTGTAGCTGATGACGATCGGGTTGATCCAGCTGTCGCGCAGCGCGGTGCTCTCCTGCTCGGTTTTGGCGTAATCGTAGCCGAAGGCTTCACGCTTGAGTTCGGAGAGATACGCTTCGAGCGAAGCGCTTTGCCCCGCTTCCTTGGAAAGCGGCTGCGCGTTTAACGCAACGGTCGCGTTCTGCTCGGCGGCGAACAGACCGCTATACAGCAGCCAGAGCGCGGCGAAGGCGTGTGAACCCTTCATCCATCTCCTCCCGACTGATGGTGAGCGGCGGCAGGAACCGCAGCGTGTTGCGTCCGGCTTTGAGTACCAGGACACCTTCTTCTCTTGCGTTTGAAATGACACGCCCAAGCGTCTCCGCATCTTTGGCCCGAAGCCCCCGCATCATTCCGAAACCGACGGCCTCGGTAAAGACGCCCCGGAACTCCTCGAAGAGCTTCTGCAACTCCGACTCGAAATACAGGAACGCCTCGTCGAGCTTGCCGCTCTCCTTATAGGCCTCAAGCACGTCGAGGACCGCATTCGCCGCCGCCGTGGAAAGGTAGTTGCCCCCGAACGTCGATCCGTGGTCGCCGGGACCGAGTGTGTCGGTCTTGGACGTCATGACCACCCCGATCGGGACGCCGCCGCCGAGCCCTTTGGCCAGCGTGATGATGTCGGGTTCGATGCCGTAAAGGTTCGAGGCAAGGAATTCGCCGGTACGGTAGATGCCCGTCTGGACCTCATCGACGATCAGCAGGACATCCTTGGCTTTGAGCATCGCTGCCAGCGCCCGGACTTTCTCACGCTCCAGCGGCTGTACCCCGCCTTCGCCCTGGACCAGCTCGATCATGACCGCAACCGTATGACCGTCGATCAGCCCTTCGATCTCCTCGATGGACTTGGCGTAGACAAACCCGTCCGGGAACGGGCCGAAATAGTTGTGCATCGCCTCCTGGCCCGTCGCTTTGAGCGCGGTGATGGTACGGCCGTGGAAGGAGTGCTCGAGGGTGATGATCTTGTAGCGCTTCACCTCGCCGCCCTCTTCTCCGTATTTGCGCGCGATCTTGATGGCCCCCTCGTTCGCTTCGGCGCCGCTGTTGCCGAAGAAACACTTCATCGGGTAGCCGCTGCGCTCGACGATGCGGCGGGCGCATTCGGCCTGCGGCTCGATCTGATAGAGGTTAGAGATGTGCGTGATCCGGCCGACCTGCTCACAGATCGCCTTGGAAACGACGGGGTT
>JARROU010000255.1:0-2181 GCA_037383585.1 Campylobacterales bacterium
GTGGATGAGCGAGGGGTCGTCGATGTCCTGGAAAAGCGCCTGGCATGCCCCGCAGTGGGTGTGGCCGCAGATGATGACCTCGGAGACTTCCAGCACGCTGACGGCGTATTCGATCGCCGTAGCGGTGGCATGAAAATCCTCGTCCGGTTTGTAGGGGGGGACGAAATTGCCGACATTGCGCATGACAAAGAGGTCCCCGGGCTTGCTCTGGATCATCAGGTCGGGGATAACGCGTGAGTCCGAACATCCGATGAAGAGGGCTTTGGGATTCTGTCCCTCCTTGGCGAGACGGAGCAGTTCTTCTTCATGTTCTTTGAAATAGACCTTTTGAAAAAGTTCGTTGCCTTCAATATAATCTTGCATGGACATGGCTTAGAGTTTGCACTGCTCAATGTTGAGTATTTTCATCAGCTTTTCGAAAATTGCCCCTGCTTCCCGGTCGTAATCGTCGTGGTACTCGATGACGATGATTTTTCTGCCGCTGCTGCTTGTCGTCTTGTAGACATTTCGGTCGAGTTTGTGCTCTTCGTGGATCTGTGCCAAGGCGGCGTTGATCTCCTTATACTGTTCTTCCGTGTCGTAGGCCAGTGAAATTTTCGTATAACGCTCTTCGCCCTTGTAGTCCGCATCGATGCATGGTGCTGCCATGATAATCCTCTGTCATTCTATCTTTTGGCTGATTATACTGCAACTCGTTTGAAGGAAGCAAATGCGCCCATCGGTTTCTCCCCCGAACGCTCAGCGCGCTTCGATATCGATCTCAAGGTGCGATGCGGCGGTGTCGGCGACGATTTTCTCGCCGTCACGGTCTTGTGCAGGGGACTGGGGAATGGCCATCAGCTGACTCATCAGCATGCCGAAGACCTGCATGGCCGTAACGCCGTCACGGTTTTTGACGCTGATTTCAACCGTGTCCGCCTTTCCCGTTAGCAGTTTGGAAGCGGCGGTTTTGGCCTGTGAAAACCATTTGACAAGCACAGCGCTGTAGCGGTACTTTTTGAGTTTTTGGTCGAAGTAGGTCCGGAAAAGCGCGTCGTATGCGCCGATGTAGGCGGCAAACCGCTTGTCGCGTTTCAGGAGGTCGCGGTACCCGCTCCCGTCGGCGCTGCTGTACGAATGCATGGATTTGAAAAGAAAGTCCGGAGTGCCGGGAGTGAGCGGTTTGCGGGCCGGGGTGAAGATTGTGGAGGCATTGCGCAGCTCTCCGCTGAACTCAAAGGAATCCTGCGCGCCTTTTTCATTGCGGTTCTTCGTCCGGATCTCGACGGAAATCGTGTCATTCCCCTCGTAGGACGTTTTAACAGCCATCGTGCCGCTGAATGGGGAACGAAGCTGTTCGGCGTAGAGCGAACTCAACTTCTTTCCGACGTAGTCGGCGCGTGCGGTGTCGTTGGTGTCAAACCATGCTTCAATCATGGCGGGGACCATGCTGTAAAACGCATCCGATGTGTTCGTCTCAAGCAGGGCCCCGCGGTAGTCAAGCCGCATCTCCCCGAGGATACGCTCGGTAAACGCTGCGCCCTTCGCCGTGCGCTTCATGTCGTTCAAAAAGGCGAGTTCCTCGATACTGAATGCCGTTCTCGGAAGGTCCCGCTGCATGGAAAATCCCGTGATGTTTACCGCTTCGAGGTTACCGACGAGGGCACGTTCAAGCGCGTCTTTGAGCGGGGAAGACGGGGGGGCGAGGTAGGGCTTTTTTGAAGCGAGATACTGGCGGCGGAGCCGTTCGATCTGCTCGGTTTCCTTCATCGTTGCGTCAAAGGTCTCTTTTTGCAACCGCAGGGCCAGTGCGGCGTTGAAGCGCACCCGTGCTTTTTCAAACACGGTAACGGTCGTCGCATTCTCGTCACTGTTGACGATTTTCTGCTTTGTGCTGCTGCAAACAAAGCCGTCGGTCCGCTCCTTGCAGGAGAAGTCGACCTTGTTCTGCATCCGGTATTCGAGATAATGTTCCAGGTTCAGCGCACGATCGTCAACGGCTTTGGGAACGGGAACGGCATGAAGCCACGCGGCAAAGAGAATGAAAGAAAGAAGAGGTTTGAACAGATAAGGCATTGCAGGCTCCTTGAAGTGACTCCATGCATTATAAAACACTGGAGGCAGCTGTTGCCACATTGTACTTCAATAAAGCCTAGAATCCGGTCAGTCGCCGACCGGCAGATAGGCGTAGCCCTCATTCTG
>JARROU010000256.1:0-2851 GCA_037383585.1 Campylobacterales bacterium
GACGTACGCCCGAATCGAAGCGGGGAGCGTTTCCGCGACCGGCCGCCTGCGTTTCGCCCCATCCAAGACAGACGCCAATCTGAGCGCACGGGGCGACTTCGGATTGGAGGGGCTGAACATCAGCGATGCCCGCGATGCGAAGCCGCTGGTTGCCGTCAGCGCCCTGGCGGCAAACGATTATGTGTTTGAACTGGCCCCGGATCGGCTGTTTGTCGATGCCGTGACGATGGACGGTTTTTTTGCCGATGTGCTGATCGACCGGAACAAGACCCTCAATTTTGCGGCTCTGATGAAGCCGGTAGATGAAAGCGAAGCGGCCGAAAAAGGCAGCGAAGCGGAAGCATCCGGCGGCGCGGAACCGTTCCCGGTACGGATCGTCCGGTTTGACGTCACAAACGGGGCGGTGCATTTTGCCGACGATTCGCTGCCGCTGCCCTTCGATACCCATATTCACGATGTCAACGGCCAGGTGCTGGGCATCTCCTCCCTGCGCGAAGACACGACGTTTCTGCGGCTTGACGGGGAGATCGACCGCTACGGCACGGCCAAGGCCGAAGGGAGCCTCAATACGGGCGATCCGAAAGCCTTTACCGATATCGGCGTCGTCTTCCGCAACATCGATCTGAAGTCGTACACCCCCTATTCAGGCAAGTTCGTCGGACGCGCCATCGACCAGGGAAAACTGTTTGTGACCCTGCGCTACCGTATCGTGGACGGCAAGATGAAAGGCGACAATGGACTCGTCATCAATAAGATTGTACTGGGCAAAGAGATAAAGAGCAGCGACGCCATCAGTCTCCCCCTCGATTTCGCCATCGCGCTGCTCGAGGACCGAGACGGGGTGATCGATATCGATATGCCGGTCGAAGGCGATGTGGACAATCCGAAATTCCGATGGGGCGGCGTGGTCTGGAAGGCGTTCGTCAACCTGCTGACCAAAGCGGTGACGGCGCCGTTCAATCTGATCGGAGCCCTCCTGGGGGTCGAAGGCGAGACGCTTAAGAAGGTCCCGTTCGAACCGGGCCGGGCCGAGATCGATGCCGTGTCGCGCGAACGGCTCGATCTGCTGGCCAAAGCGCTGACCAAACGGCCGAGGCTCGCGATTACCGTACGGGGAAGCTATGACGGGAAGCATGACGGCCGGGCCCTGCGAAGAAGGGCGCTGATCCAAGAGGTGCTCGGCAGCGATGCCGAAGCAACGGTCGGCGCCGAAGAGGCGCTGGTGCCCGGACTGCTCGAACCGCTGTACGAAAAACGCCTGGGCGGTGAAGCGCTCGCGAAGCTCAAAGAGGAGGTCGCTTCCACAGATGCGGATAAAGAGACGCAAAAGCGAATTTACGGCGAAAAGCTGATCGAAGCCATGATCGAGACGCAGCCGCTGCCGGCGGACGCCCTGGACGTACTGGCGCAAGCCCGCGCCCGGGCGGTCCGCAGTTATCTCATGGTCAATCATGCCGTGGAGGCCGGCCGTATAAAAGAGGAATCCCCGCTGGCGGTGCGTGCGGAAAAAGGATTCGTCGCTACGCAGATCGGGCTTGACGCGGTCAAATAAAATATGGTAGAGTGGACACATGATAAATGGAAACAGTGATCCGGTTCTGATTTTAGAACACTTCTTGAGCAAACTGGTCGATAAAGAAGGCAGTGACCTTTTTATCAAAAGCAACGCGGTGGTGACGTCCCGTGTCGAAGGTGAGCTGTCCCCGCTCTCCGAAGACATCTTGAGCCCCAACGTCGTTGAAGCGATCGCCCGCCATATCCTGGGGGCGCAGTATGAGACGTTCGAGCGGCAGTTCGAATACGATACGATGTATGTCCTCAATTCCCAGAGCCGATTCCGGGTCAACCTTTTCTGGCACCTCGACGGGATCGCGATGGTCTTCCGGCTCGTACCGCTGGAGATCAAGACGATCGAGGCCCTCAACCTTCCGCAGCAGCTGCACCGTCTGACCAAGCTCGAGCGGGGTCTGGTCCTGGTGACCGGGACGACGGGCAGCGGCAAGTCGACGACGCTGGCATCGCTCATCGAAGAGATCAACAAGACACGCCGCAAACATATCATCACGATCGAAGACCCGGTCGAATTCGTCCATATCGACAAGAAAAGCGTCATCGAGCAGCGCAACGTCGGCCTGCATACCAAAGGCTTCAACCAGGCACTGCGTTCGGCGATGGCTCCATACGCTCGATGCGAAGGAGACGATCGACCGTTTGATCGCGATTTTCCCGCCCTACGAGCATGAGCGGGTGCGCCTCAATCTTGCCAGCAACCTCGAGGCGGTGATCTCCCAGCGACTGATCCATGACAAAAACGGGGGACTCGTCCCCGCGTGCGAAATGCTGTTCCGTTCGCCGATGATCGAACATCTTATCCGAACCAACCGGGATTTCGAAGTCGTGGATGTTATGGCGAACGAGCACGACCATTTCGGTTCGACGACCTTCAACCAGGCGCTGTTCGTTCTCTGCCTGGGCGACGTCATCACCGAAGAGGTGGCCTTCAGCCAGAGCGGAAGCCCGGCGGATCTGAAACTGATGTTCGCAAAAAGCAGCGAGTATCAGAAGAAGCTCGGCAATACGCTGGAGAACATTAAAGAGGAAGTCGGCCTCAAACGACCGGAGAAGCTGGTCGAGCCGGAGTAAGTTTGGAAAAATTTCTGGAGCTTTTCTCTCCGCAGCCGGGCTACAAAATCCTCGATATTACCGCACACACCGATGCGCTGAGTGCCGTATTGCTGCAGCGGCTGGCCCCGTTCCGTGGGCGTCTCAGTCTTGTGCGCCATATCGACTTTTTCAAACTCCGGCAGTTCCCCCTTGCTCGCCACGGTCGCGTTGCGAAAGCCCTCCCCCT
>JARROU010000257.1:0-2161 GCA_037383585.1 Campylobacterales bacterium
CCGTCGACAAACTCGACGGATACGACCATACCGGCCTGGAGCCGGTAGACCGTCAGCTTTCCTTCTTTCTTATCGAACCGCTTCTCAAACCCGTCGTCGTAGTTCAGCAGCACCGGATAGTGGTAGTCGCGCATCTTCGGCAGGGCAAAGAGCTTGGAGACGATGGTCGGCATGGCGCTGATGTCTGCGATGTATTTGGCGTTGTGAACTTTCAAGAAGCCCTTGGGCTGCTTTTGCAAAAAGGCATTGACGGCATTGGAAACGTCCCGCTCGAAGGAGACCAGGACGATCCGGTCTTCGGCCGAAACGCTGTGGCGTTTTTCGAACTGGTCTTCGAGCGTTGTGGCGGGAAAAGCATTCCCGGCGGGGATCCCGGCAAAGAGGGAGGCAGCGAGTGTGATAAGTGCAAAAAGTGTTTTCATCGTGTGTCCTTCAAAAGTATCGGCAAGATGATAGCGGCGCCGGCTTATATCTTGACTTATGAATATTATTTACAACAGTTATGGGGTACGGTCTTAAACAACGTGTTCTTCTCCCGGTGTTTTGGAAGCGTGTTGTGCAAACCAGGCATTGGAATCGGGAAGAAACAGCAGGATCGTGATCACGGTCTGCAGCACGATTTGAAAGGATTCGAAATAGCAATAGTAGATCGAGATGTGATGCGGGGGCGGGGGAGCACCGTTTAACAGCGCTACGGCTATGCCCGCGACCAACAGAACGAGCCAGAGGATGCGTGCCCAGTTCCTTCCTTTGTAAATATAGTAGACGTTCAGAAGAAAGATCGACATCGCGATCAGGGAAAAAACGGCCATCGTCTGTTTTGAAAGAACCGGCGGGGCGAAATAGATGTCAATCGACATGGAGATGAACGCGGCAATAATAGAGACCAGGAAAAGAACGAAAGCCGCTTTGATCGTGTTGGGGTACATGGATTTCATTCTACCGAAACAAAGGACCGGAATCTCATGTCCCTGAAGTTTTCATGACCGTTGACATACGTTTTCCCGCCGTCATAGGTCTCGTAGCCGCCGCCCCAGGCATAGGTGCAGCTGCTGGGTTCGGCATCGCTGCCGATGGTGACCGCATACTGCTCCCCCGGCCGCACGGACGGGGCATCATTGCCTTTAAGCTCGATCAGAAGGGGGTTGGAGACTTCATCCGGAGGAATGGCCCCGGTGTAAAAGCGGTAAGACCCCGGCTCGCCGTTCATCCGGGTGTCGGTCACGGTGACGTAGAGGGGCGATTTCGGTGTGCACCGGTGGGGTCGGACGTCGACGAGCTGCACCGCGACGAGCTTGCCCCTTTTTTTGATCGTAAACGTCTGGGCAACGGTCTGCTTCCGGGTGATTTCCAGGCCGCCTGTCCCGTCCGGCGCCAGGTTTTCCTGATCGGGCAGCGCCCCTGCCGTCTGATGCCTTTGAGCCAGAAGCCGGCTGTTTTGCCGTGCGGCGTGTTTCGCGTCGGCACGGCGTTGCATCGCGTCTAGAAGGGGGATCGCGCCTTGTTCTTTATGCCGTTGATAATAGCTCAGCGCCTTGGCTTGAAGCGAGGGGGGCGCGAAAAGATCGTCCATGGCGCTGCCGGTCAGCCGGGAAAACGTTTCGTAGTCATCGTTTTTTATGCTTTCAAGCACCCTTTGGCGCAAGGGGTGGAGGATGTTTTCGTACTCTTTTTTCAGTGCTCTGAGCGACGTCAGGTAGGCCTGTGTCTGCCGGGGCGAAACGGGGGCATCGGCTTCGAGCTGCAATCCGTGCCGCCGCAGCTGTTCGCTCCGGGTCCTGTAGCGCACGATGCGTTTTTCCAGCTCCTTGTCCCGGTTCAAGGACGAGAATTTGGCATCGGCCGCGAACAGCTTGTCTCCGAGTTGTGAATAGAGTTTTGGATAGGGCTGTGCGCAGAGGCTGGCGGCAAAGAGTGACAGGAGCAGGGAGGTTCTCAGCATCGTTCGTATCTTTTGTTGTTGTTTTGCAAAATACATATTTTCACAAATTCTACTGTAATACGTCTGATGAAACGGTGACAAGCTTGAGGAATCACACCCGTGCCTGCATTATCGGGCGGTTGCCGGAACAGGGCGCAGCGCATCCGGATCGACGAAGCGCAATACGATACGAAAGGCGACATGGACCTCGGCGGGTTTTGTCCGGGAGTGATGCTGTGC
>JARROU010000258.1:0-2158 GCA_037383585.1 Campylobacterales bacterium
GGGTTTCGACTTTTTTGTTCCAGCGTGCCAGTTTCCCTTCGCCGTTGAGTACGAAGAAAATATCAGGGATGCTTTCGACAAGCTTTTCGGAGAAGCGTTTTTCGCTGCGCAGCTGCTCTTCGTTTCGGCGCTGCCGGGTAATGTTTTCGAGCAGATGTACTGAGTAGAGATAGCGGCCCCCGTCGTCTCGAATCGCATAACAGCGGGAGCGGTACAGACTGTCTCCGACCGAAATCTCACCTTCATTGCCGTCGGGGGCGGTGTTTTTTGTGGTATTGATGCAATAGGGAAGGGGGGCATTGGATTTTGGAAAAACCTTGAAATAGGGATGTCCGAGAATCTGTTCGAAGGGAAGGGCCGCCAGGCGCTGGTAGGCACGGTTGCAGCGAAGGATCCGGTAGTCGCGGTCGTGGATTATGATGGGGTCTTCAAGTACATCCAGCGCACTGACCCACTCTTGAAGAGCGCTTTGAATCTGTGCTGTCGCGTCTGTCGCCATACTGTCTCCATAACATAACGATATGCAACTAAAGTAGTCTGCAATGGTTTGTCATGCATTATAGCATCTTATCGGTTGATGGTATGAAATGGTGGAAAAAAGAAGCGTAAAGGGGCGGACCGCCGGAGCCGGCGGTCAAAAGATCATACGTTAAAGCGGAAATGCATGACGTCGCCGTCTTGCACGACGTACTCTTTGCCTTCAAGACGCATTTTCCCTGCATCCTTGGCACCGGCTTCGCCGCCGCAGGCGATGAAATCCTCGTAACCGATGACCTCGGCACGGATGAAGCCTTTTTCGAAGTCGTTGTGGATGACGGCAGCCGCTTTCGGCGCCGTCGTGTTTTTGCGGATCGTCCAGGCACGGACCTCTTTGACGCCGGCCGTGAAGTAGCTCATCAGGCCCAGCTTGTCGAAGCCCTTGCGGATGATCTGCTCGAGCCCGGACTCCTCGACGCCCAGCTCTTTGAGGAACTCTTCGCGTTCCTCGTCCTCCAGGCCGACGAGCTCTTCCTCGATCTTCGCGCACAGCTTGATGACCTCGCAGTTCTGCGCCTCGGCATGTGCTTTGAGCGTCTTGACGTATTCGTTGTCTTCGAGCAGGCCGTCTTCGTCCGTGTTGGCGCCGTACATGATCTCTTTGGACGTCAGCAGGCGAAGGTCACGGTTGAGCTCCGCGAAACGCTCGTCGTCGATGTCAGCAAAGCTGCGGGCGAGGTTGCCGTTGTCCAGGTGATCCAGCAGGCTTTGGGCGAAATCGACCATCGCCTGGGCCTTCTTGTCCGCTTTGGCCTGCTTTTTCAGGCGCTCAATACGGTTCTGCACCATTTCGACGTCGGCGAGGATCAGCTCGGTCTCGATGATCTCTACGTCGCGCATGGGATCGATGCTTCCTTCGGTGTGCACGACGTTCTCATCTTCGAAGCAGCGCACGATCTGCAGGATTACTTCCGTTTCACGGATGTTGGAGAGGAATTTATTCCCAAGTCCTTCGCCTTTGCTTGCACCCTTGACAAGGCCTGCAATGTCGACGAAGTCAAGCGTGGAGTGCTGAATGCGTTCGGGGTTGACGATCTTGGCCAGTTCGTCCAGGCGCGGGTCCGGTACCGGTACGACCGCTTTGTTGGGTTCGATGGTACAAAAAGGGTAGTTGGCCGCTTCTGCGTTCTGCGCTTTTGTCAGCGCATTAAAAGTGGTTGATTTTCCGACGTTCGGCAGGCCGACGAGTCCGATGGCTAATCCCATAGTGGTTTCCTGTCTCTAGAAATAAAGTGTGCCATTGTACTCTCTTGGGGGTTAGGGGCGGGTTAGAGATCGCTTTATGATATCGGCGTCGGAATGTATTTCGGAGAGTACGGTGTTAAATATATTGCATATGGATTCGTTTTCGGAAAATATTCACAGTTAAATAAAATTAAGAAAAATTTATATAGAATGTTTTATACCACGATCTGTGGTTATTTCTACAGAGGAGTTATAATGAATTGGTACCTCAAAGTACTGAAAAACTATGCCGGTTTCAGCGGACGTGCACAGCGTGCGGAATATTGGTTCTTTTTCCTGTTCAACATGATCGCCAGCATCCTGCTGCTTGTTGTAGACGGAGTGCTCGGCACCTTCGATATGGCATCAGGACTGGGACTGCTTTACGCTGTTTATT
>JARROU010000259.1:0-1974 GCA_037383585.1 Campylobacterales bacterium
GCGTTTTCGAGATCAAAAAAGAGCCGCACCTTCATCTACACTGCACGCGCTGCGGAAAGATCGAAGACCTCGGGATCGATACGGACGGTCTCATAAAAGAGGCCGAAAAAACAAGCGGGTACGACGTGGAAACCGTTGACATGGTGCTTCGGGGCGTCTGCCCGGAGTGTCAGAAACGCCGTTAACAGTTTTGTAACTATTATTAATTATACTTTTATACCTTCATTCAAAGCGTTCTCCTTCTCCCGCACATCCACGGGAGTTGGGTATAATCCCCGTATGACAATTCGGCCCATCTACCTGATCTCCTTTACACCACCGAACGATCCCGGTATTATCCACCTGCCGATGCTCGCAACGAAATGGAGACACCCGACGATCGACCTGACCCGCTATGACGGAATCATCCTGACTTCCAAAAACGGCATCGAAGCGCTTGAACGCATTGATCCGGCGTGGAAATCAGTGCCGGTCCTGTGCGTCGGAAAAGCGACGCAGCGCCGGGCAGAAGAACTCGGATGCAAGGTCCTGGCCGTTTCCGACGGTTACGGGAACGGCTTTTACGACATTGTCCGGACCCGTTACGCCGACAAGCGCTGGCTCTATGCCCGTCCGAAAGTCGTCGCATCCGATTTCGCGCAGCGGCTGCGCGACGACGGGATCGCCGTCGAAGAGGCTGTTGTGTACGAGACGCGCTGCGAAGCTAAAAAAGTCACGGAGAAAATTGCCGAAAATGCCGTGCTGATTTTCACCTCCCCTTCGGCCGTGGCCTGTTTCCAAAGTTGGTTTGACTTCCACCCCGCGCAGGGAATTGTCGTCATCGGACACACCACAGGGAAAAGCGTGCCGGACCGTCCTGTGCACGTCGCACAGGAACCGACGGTCGCGTCGTGCATCTCCCTGGCAAAACAACTTGCGAAGGAGCCCTGATGATCGATACAGACCGCATGATCTGCATCTGCAACTCCATGGACATGAAAGCGATTGCGGAGTGCATTAAAGAGCATAACTGGCAGCATGTGAATGAACTGGTGGAGAACACGGAGTGCCCCATGGGCGACAAATGCGAATCCTGCATCGAAGACGGCTATGAAAACGACGGCTATTCGCTGGCGATGGTTCTGTCGCTCGTGAAGCAGGGAAGACTGTAGTCAGCAGTCCTTACGCTTGCCGAAAAGGCACGGCCAATTTCTGATCATTTTGCGGACGGAGAAAAAAAGAAATGTCAGTGAAAGAATGCCCGAAAGCGCGGCATAAAGCAGATGTCCGTGCATCCAGAGCGAAACGGACAGCGCTCCGATGACGGCAAATATGACGAAACACATCGGCTAGATCACAAAAAGAAGCAGATAGATCATCACACCGAGAAACGATGTCACCGTCATCCCGGCATAGACTAGCTTGCCGTAGTTTTTATGCGAGGGCGGGACCTCGTTGCGCGCACGGTAGTCTCGCAGCGAATCGATCAGGAGCCATGCCCATATCCCCACGGCCGCGACGGCAATGACAATATGGATCGCCAGCACGGTCGCAAGCACACCAAACGAGACACCGCTCTGTTCCGCATACGCGACAAAACCGCCGCTGACACGCACACCAACCTCGAAGAGCACGACCATAATCAGTGTGATCACGAAGAGCACCATCTGAAAACGTATATGTTCTGTGTAGCGTTTGCGCATCGCCAGATAGATGGCCGCGCCCATCAAAAACGGCAGTGCGCCGAACCAGAGGGTTACTACGTCCATGAACCACAGGGCGCGTGTGCCGAGGAATCCGGTCTCAAACATCGAGTTTCTCCTTGAAATGTGTCATAAACTTCTGTAATTTCGGAGCGATAACGACCTGGCAATAGCCCTGATCCGCATTGAGATTGTAGTAGTTCTGATGATAAACCTCTGCCGGATAGAACACCGGTGTAGCAGAAAGCTCCGTAACGATCGGATCAGATAAATTCGACTGCGCTTTGGCAAT
>JARROU010000259.1:1986-4126 GCA_037383585.1 Campylobacterales bacterium
CCTCCGCAGCCGCTTTTTGTTTTTCATCCCGGTAAAAGATCACGGACCGGTACTGTGTCCCTGTATCGGCCCCCTGGCGGTTGGGCGTCGTCGGATCGTGGATCTCCCAGAAAATATCCAGAATCTCTTCAAATGAGATCACCGAAGGGTCAAACGTGATCTCGACGACCTCCGCATGGCCCGTTGTCCCACTGCAGACGGAACGGTAGTCCGGTTCGGGCATGTCGCCGCCGGCATAGCCGCTGACGGCAGATATTACGCCTTTGACACGGCGGTAGACTGCCTCGATACACCAGAAACATCCGCCGCCGAGCAGCGCCTTTTCTTCCTTAGCCATCCCAGTTCCTTTCCAAGCCCCAATGTTGATCCGGGGCGTTCCAATATACGATGCCATTGTGCCGAAGCTTTGCTGAGGTGCAACGTGCTTGTAACATCGTTCCATTATTTTTAAGGCCACTGTACCGCCGGTTCCGAGAACGCCGTTCTCTTCCTTTTTTTATCGACAACATAGTTTTCAGTGTTATACTTTGATCGGACAGGGAAAAACGGGAGTAGTTTTTATATGAAAAATGACGAATAAATTTACATTTAAAGTTAATTTTATCGTCAATGTATTATCATGCATTATCTAATTTATAACAAGGGGCACCATATGAAAAAGATTACAGTTCTCGGAGGCGGTTTCGCCGGCGTCGACTCAGCGGCGTATCTCTGCAAAGCGGGTTACGATGTCACCCTGGTCAGCGACCGGGACTACTTCTATATCTATCCGACCTCCATCTGGGTCCCGACGGGGGATGCGTCCTTCGACGATGTGAAAGTCGACCTGAAAGACCTCCAGAAAGCGCACGGCTTCAAACTGCTCATCGACGGCGTCGAAAAGATCGAAGCCAAAGCCAACCGTGTCACCCTGACGTCGGGCAAGGTCATCGACGATTACGACTACCTGGTCATCGCCATCGGTGCGCACAAGATGCAGCTGCCCGGTCAGGAACACACCCTCTCCATCTGCGGGGCGCCGGAAATGTCTCTGCAGATCAAAGAAAAGTTCGATGCCCTGATCGCCAAGGGCAGCGGCAAGGTCGCATTCGGTTTCGGCGGCAACCCGAAAGACAGTTCGGCGGTGCGCGGCGGCCCGGGATTCGAGCTCTTTTTCAACCTTCACAACCTGCTCAAGAAAAAGGGGATCCGGAAGAATTTCGAACTGACATTCTTCGCGCCGATGCCGCAGCCGGGGGCCCGCATGGGAGACCAGGCGCTTGCGATGATGGACACGATGTTCAAACGCAGCGACCTCAAACGCCACTTCGGCAAGAAGATCAAACGGTTCGAAGAAGACGGGATCGTCTTCGAAGACGACAGCAAACTCGAATCCGACTTCACAATGTTCATCCCGGCCGGAGACGGCCACAAGGTCATCAAAGAGTCCGACCTTCCGGTCAACGAGGCCGGATTCGTCAAGATCAACGACTACAGTGAAGTCGTTATCGACGGAGAAGTCAGCAACATCTACGCCGCCGGGGACGTCGCCGCGCTCGAAGGCCCGGACTGGCGCGCCAAGCAGGGACACGTCGCCGAGGTCATGGCCAAGAACATCGCGTTCAACATCGCCAAACGCGACGCGGGCTCGGACGAACGCAAAGGCTACCAGGAGCACCTGAACATCCTCTGCGTCATGGATACGGGCAGCGGCGCGGGCTTCGTCTTCCGCGACGATAAAAAAGCGTTCATGATGCCGATGCCGGTCGTCGGCCACTGGATGAAAAAAGGGTGGGGCTGGTATTGCCGCAACACCAAGCTCGGCAAAATCCCCCGCCTGCCTGGAATGTGAGTTCAGACAAGCAAGGGTGACCAACGTCACGCTTGCCTGAACGTGACCAGAGAAAATCCCTTCAGGGAAAACCGAACGTGTCGTACGAAGTGAGCAGTGAGGCTTAACATTAATAGTCCAACCTCTTGAATTAAACGACGCCTGCGTGTCGTTTACCCGTGCGATGAAGTGCAGCGAAATTCCGCAGCGCAGCGAGGACAAACCGAAGGCGATGCACTGAATATCATTTAGTGATTTTCAGAAGTGGGCTTTTGCACTTCTACCAAGCACCGCCATAGGGTTCAAATCCATTAAAAAACCTCTTAAAAC
>JARROU010000260.1:0-2062 GCA_037383585.1 Campylobacterales bacterium
GTTCCAGTTAAATGCGACGTTCCCCTTGAGCGGCGGGATGTCGGCGAGGTTGGTGTTGTTCTGGTCCGTCAGCGCGTTGTCTTTCGTTCCGCGCTGCCACGCCGCACCGAAATCGACGTAGACGCTCTCAGACATATACCAGCTGCCGCTGATTTCAAAGCCGTAGATCGTCGCATCGATGTTTTCGAACACGTT
Source organism: Campylobacterales bacterium (assembly GCA_037383585.1). GTDB lineage: Bacteria > Campylobacterota > Campylobacteria > Campylobacterales > Sulfurimonadaceae > Thiomicrolovo. Next base: position 196 of record JARROU010000260.1, read on the forward strand.
GGCCGACTGGGAGGCGTTGTAATAGATATAGTTCTGAAGCTTGCTGTAGAACATACGTGTTTTCAGGTTGAACGCGTCATAGGTGTTCTTCATACCGAGATCCGCTTCGTAGTTGGTCGTCTGGTCCAGGTCAGGCGTCCCGATCACGCTGCCGTTTTTCTGAAAATAGAGTTCGCGGGCATCCGGCACACGCGATGCCGTACCGATGCCGCCGAAAAAGCCGAGATACGGTGTGGTCTGATAGTCGGCGAAAAGGTTTGCGCCGACGGACTGGTAATCATTGTCGGGCAGCGCGTCGTTGCCGGAGGTGATTTCGGTATTGTCGTAGCGGACGCCCAGTTTCAGGGCCGCGTTCTCGTAGCGTTTCTCCAGCTCGAGGAATGCGGCGAGGTTGCGGGTATCGGCATCGTCGATGCTCGGCCCCACGACCGTGCCGTCATGATCGTATTGCCCGTCCCAGTTACGCAGACTGCCGTCGAGACCGACGGTGAGGTCGTAAGTGTCCGTCAGAGCGGTGGTGTTTTTGAGCGTCGCCCCCTGGATCGTGGAGGTGAGGTGGTTGGTCGCGACAAAGCCTTTGGCCACGGATACCGTCCGCCATTTCGTCCACATCGGGTGGTCGACGTAGGAGTAGTAGTATTTGGCGCTGAACTCTTTGGACAGGCTGCCGAGGTCTTTCGCGATGTACTGAACGTTATAGAGATCGGAGTTGTCGTATTCTGCGTCCATCATGGAATTGGGGTACAAGACGCCGTCGCTGCGGTTCGCGGTGTAGCCCAGACGCAGCTCCTGGTTGTCGGTGAGGTTGACAAACAGTTTCGCCATCAGTGATTTTTTCGCATAGGCGGCTCTGTCGCGTTCGGATGGGAGGAAGGCAGCGGCCCCCATCGCTTCCCCTGCGGCGACGGCTTCGTCGATCTGTTCGGCAAAGGTGTTGCCGTCGCCGTCTTCGTACTGGTCGCTCCATTCGCCCGACACGCCGATCAGACCGCGGACCGTGTCGTTGCCCCCGCTGACGGTACCGGCGACTTTTTTGTAGCCGAAGCTTCCGACGCCGGCGTTTAGGTTGCCGTGTACGCCCGCTTCCGGTTTGACGGTTTCGACAGAGACAAGCCCGCTGAGGGTCCCGAAGTTCTCGACATCATAGGGCCCTTCGATGACGCTGATGCTGTCGATGTTGCCTGTGATGACATGCGAGGTCGGCGGGTCCATACGGTTCGGGCAGGCGCCGTAGATCTTTCCGCCGTCGACGAGCACGTTGATGTTGTCGCGCTTCTGACCACGCAGGATGATGTCGTTGGCGATCCCGCTTCGGCGTACCAGCGTGATGCTCGGTACCTGTTTGGCCAGGACTTCCGCGGTATCGGCCGATTTGATCTCTTCAGTGCTGACGTCACTGAGCGAAGAGCTTTCCACCGTGATGGTCTCAAGTGCGACCTCTTCGTTGGCCAACAGCGCGGCCGCTGTCAGCGAAATCAAAAGTGTTTTCTTCATTCGAATTCCTTAAGTTTATCTTTGTCGTAGACTATAGTAAAAGAGTGTTAGGGAAGTGTTAAATCTTGTCCGAAAGCCCCGAGTTCCGGTACAATGGCGCGCATGAATGCCAAAACGAAACAGATTATAAAAATCGCCCTTCTGCTTGCCGCGTCGGGCTACTTCCTCTTTGAAGGATTTTCGCTGCTTTTCTCCGAACAGGAGAACGCGGCCGTCGTGCAGGAAAAAATGCACTGATCATCGTCCGCAGTTCAGGGAAATTCCGCTTGGGAACTGCATCGTCACGCAGTGCATTTTTTCCTGCACGACGGCCGCGTTCTCCTGTTCGGAGAAAAGCAGCGAAAATCCTTCAAAGAGGAAGTAGCCCGACGCG
>JARROU010000261.1:0-3186 GCA_037383585.1 Campylobacterales bacterium
CTGCCCGGCCAGTTACGACGTCGGGGCGCATCTGAACATCGTGCTCGTCTCCGTCCCCGAAGGCAGCGACAAGATCGAGAAATACCCGGTGATGTTCCGGCAGGCGGACCTGGTCCTGATCACCAAGACGGATCTGCTGCCCTATTTCGATTATGACCTCGAACACGAAAAGGCCGAAGCCCGCAAAATCAAGCCGGGTGTGGATATTCTGGAAGTAAGCAGCAAAGACGACGATGCCGTCCGCCGGGTGATCGAGTGGATCGAGTTCAAGCGGAAGATGAGGAGCTGACATGTGCCTCTCCATCCCTTCAAAAGTCGTATCGATCGACAAAGAGAAGAACAGCGCCGTCGTAGACACGATGGGCGTCAAACGTGAAGTAGGACTTGATTTGATGGAAGAGGGGAGCGTCAATCTTGACGACTATGTCCTGATCCATGTCGGCTTCGTGATGAACAGGATCGACGAGGAGGATGCGCTTGAATCGCTCAAAGTGTATCGCGAGATCCTCGAAAAAATGGATGAAGATGAGCGTCGGCAGACCGTTCTTGAAGGCGACAACTGTGAAAACAGGGGCGCTCCGTGAGCGGTTTGCGGCTCAAAGACCTCTATGACGGTTTCCGCGACCCGGAGACGATCCGTTCGCTGGCAAAACAGATCGAAACCGAAGCGGCACGACTGAAGGAGCCGCTTCGGATCATGGAGGTGTGCGGAGGGCATACGCATACCATTATGAAGTACGGCCTGCCGCAGCTGCTTCCGGACAGCATCGACTTCATCCACGGCCCCGGCTGCCCGGTCTGTATCATGCCGAAGGAGCGCATCGACCATGCGGTCACGCTGTGCCGGATGGAGGATGCGATCCTTGTGACGCTGGGCGATATGATCCGCGTGCCGGGTTCGGAAAGCTCTCTTGCCGCCGAGCGGGCAGCGGGCAGGGATGTAAGGCCCCTGTACACCCCGATGGACGCCGTGAAGATCGCAAAGGAAAATCCCGGGAAAAAGGTCATCTTCTTTGCCATCGGCTTCGAGACGACGACCCCGATGACGGCGGCGCTGATCCGGGCGGCAGAGGCACAGAAAATCGGCAACCTCTATTTTCACATCAATCATGTCCTCGTGNNNNTGCGATCATGGCCGGCGGCCAGGCCCGGATCAACGCCTTTATCGGGCCGTCGCACGTCAGTGTTATCACAGGGGCGAAGATCTATGCCCCGCTCCCCGAAAAATACCATACGCCCGTCGTCGTCTGCGGGTTCGAGCCCGTCGACGTGATGCAGGGGATTTTGATGATGGTGCGTCAGAAAAACGAGGGGCGCGCCGAACTGGAAATAGAGTACACCCGCGCCGTTTCGATGGAGGGCAACGTCAAAGCGCAGCAGCTGATCGACACCTACCTGAAGCCCCGCGGCCATTTCCGCTGGCGCGGCATCGGCGACATCCCCGACAGCGCACTGGAACTGCGGCCCGAATATGCGCATATCGATGCGGAAAAAGCCTTCGCGGACGTGCTGCCGACCGAGCCCATCGACGACCACAAGCTCTGCATCTGCGGTACGATCCTCCAGGGGCTCGCCAAACCGATGGAGTGCAGGGCATTCGGCACCGCCTGCAAGCCGAACACGCCGATGGGCAGCTGCATGGTGAGCTCGGAAGGGGCATGCAATGCCTATTACCGTTATGGGGAGATTTGATCTCTGCTCCGTCAGGAGCAAGCTTCAGTGCCATAGCGGCCAGCGCAGCCGAAGAGGCTTTGCTCTTTCGGCGTTCAATAAAAAGGGGTCTGGATGAAACAGGTACAGCTCAGCCACGGCGGGGGCGGCGAGGAGACGAACGGACTGATTCACGGGCTGTTCTACCGCCATTTCAGTAATGACATCCTGATCCGGGCCGAAGATGCGGCGGTGCTGGAGGTCGATAAGAAAATTGCGTTTACGACCGACAGTTTTACGGTCAGCCCCCTCTTTTTCGGCGGCGGCGATATCGGCAAGCTTGCCGTCGCGGGTACGGTGAACGACCTCGCGATGATGGGGGCAAAACCGCTCTACCTCAGCGCGGCGTTCATCATCGAGGAGGGGTTCGCTTTTTCAGAGCTCGAACGCATCGTCGAAAGCATGGCATCGGAGCTCGCGAAGTCCGGCGCAAAGGTCGTTTGCGGCGATACCAAGGTGGTTCCGCGCGGCGGGGTGGACAGACTCTTCATCAATACCGCGGGCATCGGCGAGATCGTCTGTGAGGGCATCTCGGCGCAAAATGTACAAGAAGGCGACGTCATCATCGCTTCGCGCGACATCGGTCGACACGGGGCGACGGTGCTGATGGCACGCGAAGGGCTGGAGGTCAGCGCCGATCTTGGCAGCGATTGCGAAACGCTTTGGCCGGCCGTGCAGGCGCTGACCGAAGGAAATATCTCGATCAGCGCCCTGCGCGATGCGACGCGCGGCGGGCTCTCTGCCGTGCTCAATGAGTGGGCACAGGCCAGCGATATTTGCATTGAGATCGAAGAGGGTGCCGTGAAAGTCAGCGATGAGGTACAGGGCATCTGCGAGATGTTCGGCTTCGAGGCGATGGACCTTGCCAACGAGGGGACTTTTATCGCCGCCGTCGCACCGATGCATGCGGCCTTTGCCGTCGAACAGCTCCAGCGGTTTGATTTCTGCCGTGACGCCGCCGTGATCGGCCGGGTAACGAAACAGTACCCGGGCAGAGTGGTGCTGCATTCCGCCTACGGCAGCCGCCGTTTCCTGGACCTTCCCAAAGGCGAACTGTTGCCGAGGATCTGCTGATCATGCATGAATATTCCGTCGTCCAGGCACTGCTGGATCAGATCGAAACGATCGCCGCGGAGAACGGTGCAGAAATGGTGACGAAGATCGTCGTAAAGATCGGCGTGATGAGCGGCGTAGAGCCTCATCTGCTGGAGATCGCTTTCAATACCTTCAAGGAGAAAACCGTCTGTGACGGAGCCGAATTTGTCATGCAGGTCCAGCCCCTTGCCGTCGTATGCAGACGGTGCGGTGCCCGGAGCGAACTTGAAGAGGTATATTACCGCTGCCCGCGGTGCGAAAGCCTTGAAGTGGATGTCGATGACGGGGAAGAGATGTATTTGATGACGCTGGAGATGGAGTAATGATGCAACTGCCTCGGAAGAGGAAGTAAAAGCACCCTGCAACTATCGGATGCACGGC
>JARROU010000262.1:0-2059 GCA_037383585.1 Campylobacterales bacterium
CCGGGCTCGGTCGGTTTTCGATTTTCATCGTCATCTCACCGAAGGCGCCGCCCAGACGCAGTTCGTGCGTAATCATCGACACGGCGGGATCCGCCCACAGTTCGATCCGCACTCCCTTCTGCGCGGCAAGCGACAGGGCGACCGCGGCATTGACGTTCTTGGGATAGTGCTGCACACATTCGCTGACGCTGCCTTCGAAGAGGCACTGTCGCTGGGATGTACTCACGCCGAAGGAAGCGGGAGGTTTCGTCGAACGCATCGTGATCGTTTCCACGCTTCCCTGACGGGCGATCTTGGCGTTGTCCAGTCCGAAAAGCGCCCCGCTGGGAACAAGAATACGCCGGCCCTGCGCTTCGGCCAAGGCACTCAGGCGTGTTCTCAGAACCGTGTCGGCCAGCGCACCTGCACTGAGCAGCAACAGATCACAATCGAGTTTGAGCACCGCTTCCGCATAGGTCTGTACGGCTTCGACCGACGCGATCTCGATGACCAGATCGTAGGTTTCACCGAGAAAAGCGCTGAACTCTGTGTAGGCTTTGGCTCCCAGTGTTTCCGCGATGCGCCCTGCCCGGTCTTCATGCCGGTCGAACACGGCGACGACCACACCGTCCAATGCCGATTCGCTGATCAGCGCAGCGATGTTTCCGCAGCCGATGATGCCGATGCGTCTCACCTGCCCTGCCCCCGGTCGCACTACAGCGAATTCATTTCGACATTATCGAAATTGCGCCGATAGTATTTCATATACCGCACCTTTTTTTCCAGCGCTTCAATGATCGCCGCCGTAAAGTTGACCCCGGTAAAGGATTCCGTACTTCTCAGCCCGCCGGGACTGAAGACGTTCACTTCAAGCAGTTTGTCGCCGACGATATCGATCCCCGCGAAAAAAATACCGTCCTGCACCAGTTTCGGACGGATCATCTCGGCAAGTTCAAGCATTTCTTCCGTGACCTGCACCGGTTCCGGCTTCCCGCCCGTATGCAGATTGGAGCGGATGTCGTCGCTGCCGCGTGCGCGCCGGAACGCGGCATACTTCCCATCCACATTCAGCGGCGATCCGTTGACGATCAGCATCCGGACATCCCCTGCGAGTGCCTGGGGGCTGAACTCCTCCGCAACCAGATAACCGTCGCGCAGTATCGCGTCGATCATCTGATGGAGATTCGCGGCATCCTCAGGCTGGACCAGGAACACGTTGCGCCCCGCCGACCCCATCAACGGCTTGATGATAATCCGCTTGTCGTGCTCACGGTAAAACTGAAAAACGTCCTCATGATCGCGGGTAATGATCGATTCGAGCCGGACCGAACGCGGGAAGCACTGAAAGTACATCTTGTTGATCGCCTTGTTCAAGCCGTTGGGGTCGTTGCATACGATCACCCCGTGGCGCATCGCGATCCGCCCGAAGACAATCGCCGCATTCTGCGCCCACGGACGGGCAAAATCCGCAGAAGGATCATTGCGCAGCATCAGGATATCCAGATCATCGACGGTAATGCGCTCCTGCTGTGCCTGCTCACTGCAGATCGCCTGGTAGTAGCGTTCGGGCGTATCCAGCCCGTCCGGACCGACCGCCCGCGCCCTTGCATGGATATACGTATCCGTATCGTAGGCAAAATCACTCACGCCCATCAGCCAGACCTCATGCCCCATCTGCGTTGCCACCATTGCCAGACGAATCGTGGCACTCGGTAGCTGCTCGTGCAGCACATCATTCAAAACAAATCCGATCCTCATGGCCGGCTCCTCTCGATGATATCCATGATCGACAGTTTCTTCTCCTGGATTTCCTTCAAGCGCGCCGCTGCTTCGGGCTCTTGCAGATACCTCGGAAAGAGCGGCGGCCGGCTGAGGATTTCGCGATACAGGAGTTCTTCGACCAGCGGGATATGATTTGCGGCGATCTTGCCCACATACAGCGGTTCGATCGCACCCCCTTTTGCAATATAATCGAGAATGTCCAGCAGTCCGCGAAGATAGACGGCATCCTTCGTCAGTCCCCCGCCCCGGAAGATCCGTGTCGTGATCGTAAACGCCGTTTTCGGTTTGAACCCGTACG
>JARROU010000263.1:0-2053 GCA_037383585.1 Campylobacterales bacterium
TCTTTGCCCTGGGCGCGCAGTTCCTGCGCCAAAGCGGTGACGGCGATCGTGATCGATTCGGAGAGAACGTTTACTCTATCGGTCAGTTGCATTCTATGCCTTTATAGCCGGGAAAAATCCCCGTGTGAAAATCCTGAAATTATACCACTTGTAAGCATTAGGAGAGCTCAAAGCGCCTGAAAAGGTGCGGCGATTTTATGCGGAGGGACGTTTGAACCGGCGATAGAGATCATACAAAAAGAGTCCGGCGAGGATGCCGGCGGCATCGACGGCGATGTCCCAGGCAGAGGCCTGACGCGGGGGCAGGAAGTACTGCACCGCTTCGATAAGACATCCGTATCCGAGCAAGAAGGCGCTTCGCACTTTAACCGTGATGTGCGGATAGGCGGCAGCATGCAGCAGATACAGCGTCGAGAAGGCGGCAAAATGGTTGAGAATATCGCTGAGGGAGAGCACGTCGGGCAGCGGGGCATAGGTGGGAATGAACGCCAAAACGGTAATGGCGGCAATCGCACAGGCGAACAGGAGTTTCTGCACCGTTATTTCATCGCTCTGAGAAACGAGTCGTAAATGTGCTCCAGTTCGAGATCCTGCTCGAGGATCTCCGCATTGTCCTTCATCAGGATATGTTCGAGCACGGCGACGCGTTTGAGGAGGTATTCGAACAGCTCCTTGTCGATGTCGGGCAGCTTGTTGTGGCTGAGGGGGTCCTTGTCGCGCCCCTTTTCGACGATCCGTGCCGGGATGCCGACGGCCGTCGAGTTGTCCGGGACCGATTTGACGACGACGGAGTTCGAGCCGATTTTGGCGTTTTTACCGATGGTGATGTCGCCGAGCACTTTCGCCCCGGCGCCGATGACCGCGTTGCTCTTGATCGTCGGATGGCGTTTGACGCCGGCGGTGAGGCTGACGCCGCCGAGCGTCACGCCCTGGTAGACGAGCACGTCGTCTTCGATGACGCAGGTCTCCCCGATGACGACCCCGATGCCGTGGTCGATAAAGAAACGCCTTCCGATCGTGGCGGCCGGATGGATGTCGATGTTGGTCAGCAGCTGGTTGAGGGCCATGATAAAACGGCTGATGCGGCGGAACCCGTTGCGGTAGAAACGGTTGGCGATGCGGTACCATGTGACCGCCCACACCCCGGGATAATTGAAAAAGAGTTCAAAACGGCTTTTGATGGCGGGATCGTTGTGGTAAACGTTGACAAAATCTTCTCTGATTTCAGCAAAAAGCCCCAACGCGAACCCCTCTATTTTGTTGTGCGCAGATAGCCGTTCTGCGCCAGATAATGTTTGAGTGTGGAAAGTGTATCACGGTTTCCTTCCAAAGTGCTAAATTCGGACTCCGCAATCCGTGTTTCAAGTTGGTTTAAAACGGCGGCCGGGTCGTATTCGAGGTTGTCGAGGACTTCCAGGATATCCTCCGCCTCGTCGAGGTTGGTGAACTGGTAGCCGTCATCATCGATAATCACCGTGGCTTCGCTCGGGTGGCTGAAGAGATTATGCTGCATGCCCAGCGTCTCCTGGTAGGCCCCGACATTGAAGAAGCCGAGGAAATACTCCTCGACGTCGAGGTCGACATCATGCAGGTACAGGGGCGAATCGGGACTGAACCCGATCTCGCCGTCGCTGTCGCAGGTGATGTCCCACAGGGAGGCGGCTCGGATGGCCGGCTGGTCCAGACGGTCGAGGGGCATCACGGGGAAGCGCTGCTTCAGCCCCCAGTAATCGGGCATGCTCTGGAAAAAAGAGCTGTTGACAAGGTAGCGCTCCTGCACCCGCTCCTGCAGCCGTACGATCTCGGGCAGCTGGTTGCTCTTTTTGAGGTAGAGCGCTTTTTTGATGATCAGGTGCACGAGGGTTTCGGCGTTGGAGCGGTCCTGCAGGTCGATGTAGCCCAGTTCGAAGAGTTTGAGCAGCGATTCGAGATGGTCCAGCGCGTCGTGAAGGTACTCGATGCTGTTGCCCGTCGTCAGCAGGTTGTTAAGCGAGAGCTGTTCCTCGATCAGCGGGGGGTTGACCGCCTTGAGCTTGAGCGAACGCTCCTGGTA
>JARROU010000264.1:0-2052 GCA_037383585.1 Campylobacterales bacterium
CGGATCTTCTGTTTGCGCCGTTCGGGGTCAAGCCAGAATTCGACCGGGGTATGGTAGCGGCGCAGGTCCGCTTGCATGACATTGTTGATCATCATCGTCTCGAACTGCATCTGGGTCAGCTTTTCTTCGGTATAGCTGTAGCCCTGTCCGTTGGAGAGCCGCAGCCGCAGCACGCCGTGCTCGTTAAGCACTTCGGCCTTGTCGGCCTGGATCAGGATCTCCTCTTTCTCTTCCTTGTGAAACAGAACGACGTCGCCGTAGCTCCGGTCTTTGTGCGCCTTTCCGATGTAGAGCAGCCAGTCGCCGAAATTGTGCCCGAACTCGGAGGCCTGCAGGTTGAAGTTGGCTTCGCTCTGCTTGTAGCGGATGAAGTTGGTCGAAAGCACCGTCGTGTGGGGGAACATGACGAAAAAGTCGAAGGCCAGCAACAGGCTGAGCAGCGCGGCCGGTTTGAGCAGGGTCCTCAGGATGAAATTCGGCCGGATCCCCAGGGCGAATACGACGACCATCTCGTTGTCGGTCGAGAGGCGGAACAGCGAGAGGGCGGCCGCGACGAAAAAGGTGATCGGCAGGGTATAGAATAGGATCTCGGGCAGGATGAACAGGTAGAGCTTGAACATCTCCCACAGACTCAGCTGGATGACCGCCGTATAGCTGGCGAGCTTGATCAGGAAGATCACCGACGCGATGGAGAAAAGCGGCAGGAAGATCGAAAAGAACAGTAGGCCGAAGGTGCTGAGAATATAGCGGCGCAGTCTATGCATATAGCGCTCCGAGCCATTGGTGGATCGGCGTGTCGAAGAGGTAGACGATCCAGGTCGCCATCGCCAGGAACGGGATGAACGGCACCTGCTTGCTCGCATCGGTCTCGTTGCGCATCAGCAGCATCGCCGGCAGGGCGAGCACGGCGGAGAGGAAGACCGCGGCCAGACCCAGCTGGATGCCCAGCAGCGCTCCCATGGTTGCCCCGATCATGATGTCGCCTTCGCCCATCGCCTCGACGACGGCGGGGATGGTGTTGTAGTTTTTGACCCACGACGCCTGTTTGAGGTTGGGGCTCATGCGGCGGATCTTGACATAGAGGTAGTACGAGACGTAAAAGCGCAGCAGCGCGAATCCCCCGGCGAACAGCAGGGCGTTTTTGAGGTTCTCGGCCAGCATCGGCGGTGACCAGACACTGACGACCGCCAGCGAAAGCGCCAACAGGTTCAGGCTGTCAGGGACCATCTTGTAGTAAAAGTCGATCACGGAGAGCGCGAGCAGGGTCAAAAAGACGCCGGTAATGCCGATCATGGCATAAGAGAGGCCGAGTTTGAGGTAGAGCGCCGCGGCGATCGACGCGCTGAGCAGTTCGATCAGCGGATACTGAGCGCTGATGGGCACACCGCAGAAGGCGCAGCGTCCGCGCAGAAAAAGCCAGGAGAAGACGGGAACGTTGTGCCAGGGTTTGAGTGCCGTATTGCAGTGCGGGCAGTGCGACGCGGGATAGGCGACGTTTTCCCCGCGCGGGATGCGGTAGATGACGACGTTGAGGAACGAGCCGAAAAGCGCCCCGAAGAGAAACACGAAAAACAGGGTAAGCCAGAACATTACAGACCTCCGAAGCGGCGTTCGACCGATTTGAATTGATTGATGATACTTTGCAGCTCGTGCGCGTTGAAATCGGGCCAGAGGGTGCGCGTGAAAAAGAGTTCCGCATAGGCGGCCTGCCAGAGCAGGAAGTTCGAAAGCCGGTGGTCGCCGCCGGTGCGGATCAGCAGGTCGACCGCTTCGGGGGCGTCGAGGGCGGCGTTCAGCGATTCGGGTGTGATCTGCGTTCCCCCGGCCTGCAGGGTGTTGACCGCACGGACGATCTCGTCTCTGGCCCCGTAGTTGAGGGCGAGATGGTGCTGAAGCCCGGTGCAGTGCGCCGTTTTACGCTCCGTCTCCCTGATCAGTTTCTGCAGGGACGCTGAAAATCGCGACAGGTCTCCGACGGCATGGAATTGGACGTTGTGCTCCAGGTAGACGTGCATCTCCCTTTTCAGGTAGCGCGCAAGCAGTTTCATCAGA
>JARROU010000265.1:0-2033 GCA_037383585.1 Campylobacterales bacterium
CATGTCCGCCGGGTCGAGCCCGCCTTCGAAGAGTACGACCCCTCCGTCAAACCCCGAGGCGCTGAGCAGCTTCGAGGCCTTGAGCGCCGCGTTGCGTCCCGCCGCGTCGCCGTCGTAGGCCATGATGATGCGCGGTTCGCCCTTGCGCAGCAGCGGCAGGTGCTCGCTCGTGAGCGCCGTCCCCAGCGTTGCGACGGCCTGCGTAAAGCCCGCCTGATGCAGCATGATGACGTCGAGGTACCCCTCGGTGACGATCATCTCCTTGCGTTTATGGATGCTTTCGCGGGCGTGGTTGTAGGCATAAAGCAGGCGCGACTTGTTGAACAGCTTCGTCTGCGGGGAGTTGACGTACTTGGCCTGGTGCCCCGTGATCGTGCGGCCGCCGAAACCGACGATGGCGCCGTTGGGGGCGTGGATGGGGAAGGTGATGCGCTCGATGAATCGGGCGTATTCGCGCCCTTCGCTCGCGCCGGCAACGCCGAGATCGATCGCCTCGGCCATGGAGAACTGCTGCTGTTTGATGAAGTTGATCGTCAGATGCGATGCCGGGGCGTAGCCGATGCCGAAATGTTCGATGCTCGATTCATAGATGCCGCGCTCGTGAAGGTACTGCATCGCCGTGGGGGTCTTGTCGAGCAGGCTTCGGTACCAGTCGTTGAGCTTCTCCATCAGCTGCGAGCGCTGCTGGCGCGGCTGTCCCTGGGTGTAGGTGAGGCTGTAGTTGTACTGGGCCGCCAGCTTTTCGATCGCCTCGGGATAGGTCAGCTTTTCGTACTCCATGACGAACTTGATGGCGTCGCCGCTGGCCTGGCAGCCGAAGCAGTGGTAGAACTGCTTGGACGGACTCACGGAGAAGCTGGGGCTCTTTTCGTCGTGGAAGGGGCAGAGGCCCTTGTAGTTGCTCCCGGCTTTTTTCAGTTCGACATAGTTTCCGATGATATCGACGATGTCGAGACGGGATTTGAGCCCGTCGATGGAGTCCTGGGAAATCATGACGCCATTTTATCGAAATATGTCGGAGCAAGGGCTTGATGCATCGGGGGGATGCTTTCGCTTTCGTACGCTTTTGTTAAGAAGAAAATAAATGAGAACTTTTTTCTTTTGAGGGCAAGTCGCGCTGAAGGGTGACCAACTATAATGGCGGTAATATATTTTGTTGTAAAAGGGTAAAAGCATGCGGAATCTTTTTTTGCTGATGCTCGCGGCGGTCTCGCTGCTGGCAGTCGAACCGGTGGTGACGGGGGCGTGGGTCGAGAAGCATCTGGGTGACAAAAAACTGGTCATCGTCGATGTTTCAAACGCGGATGCCTATGAAGAGGGACACATCCCCGGTGCGATCAACTCCGGGATCGAACGGTGGCGTAAAGGCGTCGGCAAACATGCCGAGGTGCGCAGTGCACAGGAACTGCAAGCGGAAATGCGGCGTCTGGGGATCACCGGCGATGCGACGGTCGTCGTCTATTCGCACCATCTCGACAACAAAGACATGCTCCGTGCGACCTACGTGCTGTGGGCGATGGAATATGCCGGGGCTAAAAATACGGCACTGCTTGACGGCGGCATCAAGGCATACACGGCTGCCGGCGGCACCCTGTCGGAAACGGAGGAAGCCGACCGAAAGAGCGGTTTCAGCGTCCGGACGCACGCGGACATGATCGCACAGATCGGCGAGGTAAAGGCGTCGCTGCATAAAGTGCCGATGATCGACTCCCGCCCCGATTGCAAAGAGGGCGTTTATTCCCACGCAAACGTGCGCATCGGCGTGTCGTCGCGGTTGCCCCACTCTTTCATGGAAGCGTCATAGAGCTTCGCTTTTTCAAATCCCAGCACCCGGTGCACGACGAAATAGTTCATTGACGCCTCCAGCCCGCCGGTGCAGTAAACGATCAGCGGGGCATTTTTATCCAGCCCGAGCCCCGCTTCAAGCATCGCCGAGAGCTCTGATTTCGGCTTGAGGCGGTTGTCCGGCGTCACATTGTAGCGCCAGAAATAGCTGTGCGCCCCGCTGATATGCCCGCCGCGCTTCAAAACGC
>JARROU010000266.1:0-4538 GCA_037383585.1 Campylobacterales bacterium
TCTGTATCTGAGTACTCGATAAAACCGTACTTCTGTTCCGTGCGGTTCATGTCGGTCAGCGTAACGGTTTCGCCGTTAATGGTCGCGGGGAGCATGGGTTCGTCGAAATAAGCCTGAAGCGTACTGCCGATCGCAACGCACTGCGTTCCATTGGTTGGATACACCGAAGTAACGGTAGGCGGTGTTGTATCCGGGGTATCGCCGGTGGTAAAGCTCCAGCTGTATTCTTCAGCCATGGCGTTCCCCGAGAGGTCTGTTACCCCCGTTGTAACCCGTGCGGTATAGAGGGTTTCATAGACCAGGGTTGTGTCGGGGACGAATGTCGCGGTTTGGTCGGTGTAGGTGACGCTTCCGTTGACCTCGCCGGAACCGTCGGTCAATAAGAAGGTTTCGACATTGATGGTACTGCTGTTCATCTCCTCACTGAACGTGACCGTGACGGGAAGGTTGACGGCTATGCCTGTCGCCTGATCCGCCGGGATGGTAGCGCCGACGGTCGGAGGCGTCGTTTCCGGCTCGCGGATAACGATAATGGAGTCTGTATTGCTGTAATCGGGGTCGGCCGCCGTGATTTCGATTGTATTCGAACCCATGGCAAGGGGGACGTGTAATAGGGATCTGTGTCGGGATAGGTGATTTCGACCCAGGCCGGATTGTAGGACGATGAGTCGTCTGAACCTCCGCCCCCACACGCTTTAAAGATGAATAGCGAGAATATGCCCAGTGACATTAGTGCAAAAATTTTTAAATAGCTTTTCACTCGTTTCTTCCTTACTGATTGCAAGTAGAGCGCAGCATTTTCAGCACGCTATGTTTTTTCATATTAGCAGTTTTTGGTTTAGTGTGTAATGTAAAATGGAATCAAACTCCGTGAAATATAGATTCTTACAGAGCTCATTTCAATTGAAATTCCGGGAGAGGAAAGAGCATGCAGAGCGCAGGTATGCCGATTTGTGTATCGGGATTCCGGCAGCGTCTATTCGGCGCCGTCCAGGACAGGAAAATCTCCTTGGCGCGCTCCAGGTCTTCGGGCGTGTCGATCCCGAAACCGGTACTGGCGACTTTGACCATGCTGATGGGCAGGCCGTGGTAGACGGCGCGCAGCTGTTCGAGCTTTTCGATGTCCTCGATCGGGGCGTCGTCGAGGGCGCAGAAGTCGTGCAGGCTCTTTTTCGTGAAGCCGTAGATGCCGATGTGCCCGTAGTAGTTCGCGCCCCCGCCGCGGTTGTAGGGGATGGCAGCGCGGGAGAAGTAGATGGCGTCGTGATCTGCGTTGAGGACGACCTTGACGAGGTTGGGGTCCTCGGCCGTTTCGGCGTTGACAGCGTTGTAGCAGCTGCCCATGATGAAGGAGCGTCCCTGCGCCTTGAGGGCGTTCAGGCGCTCGATGAGCCGGGTCAGCACCTCGGGTTCGATAAAGGGCTCGTCGGCCTGGATGTTGATGACAAGTTCGTCGTCGGCGATGTCCAGCAGCTGGGCGCATTCGTTGATGCGGTCGGTGCCGCTTTTGTGCGTCGTGGAGGTGAGCATCGCCTTGACGCCGTGGGCCTTGCAGACCTCGAGGATGCGCTCGTCGTCCGCGGCGACGACGACGTCGTCGAGATGCGCAACCTGCCGCGCGGTGCGTACGACCATCGGCAGCCCTCCGATATCGGCCAGCACCTTTTGCGGGAATCGGGTCGAGGCCATGCGGGCGGGGATAATAATCATGAAAACACCTTAACACTGTATAATTACGGGAATTATAGATCAAAAGGCGTTCGATGCTGCTTTACCAGCCCAGCGAGGGCTACTGCTACAACAGCGATTCCATCTTCCTGTACGACTTCGTTTCCTCGTTCAAGCCGCGCGGCCGCATGCTCGATGTGGGGGCCGGATGCGGCGTCGTGGGGCTGCTCGTTGCCCGGGACAATCCGAAAGTGGCGCTCGAAGCGGTGGAGAAGCAGGACGCGTTCGTGCAGTACGCATCGAAAAATGCGGAAGTGAACGGCATCGGCTACCGCATCCACCACACCGACTTTCTGGCCTTCGATGACGAAAAAGGGTTTGACTATATCGTCTCGAATCCCCCCTTTTACCATGAAGGGGCTTCGCGCTCGAACGACGAAATGGTCCACACGGCGCGCTACAACATCCATCTGCCCATCGATGCCTTCATCTCCCATGCCGCCCGATTGCTGCGGCCGCAGGGACACCTGGTGCTCTGTTACGACCCGCAGCAGTTCGCGCATCTCTGCGCGGCGTGCGAACGCGCCAAATTAAGAGTGGTTGATGTACAATTTCTCCATTCAAAACCCGATCGCAATGCGACGCTGGTGCTGTTGCATGCGCGGAAGAATTCGCGTTCGCTCATGAAGGTCCGGCCGCCGATTTTCGCCTTTGACGAAGATGAATTCTCCGCCAAAAGTCAGCAGGTCTACCGCGATGCAAGGACGCACAGTATAAAATGCACGCTATGATAAAAAAAGACGGATTCCCTTATGCCTTTGATCCTTCCGCATGCGCCGAATGCGGCGGGCGATGCTGTACCGGCGAAAGCGGCAACATCTTCGTCTCCCCGCAGGAGATCAGGACTCTGGCGAAGCTGCTGGAAATGAGCGAAGCCGACTTCCGTGAGACCTTTCTCGAGAAGCGCGGCTACAAGTTCTCGCTAAAAGAGCGGATCGTCGGGATGTCGCACGACTGCATTTTTTATGACCGTGAAACGAACGGCTGCCGCGTCTATGCGGCGCGCCCGCTGCAGTGCCGCACCTTCCCCTTCTGGGATTACTACAAAACCCGCGTCGACGAACTCAAACGCGAATGCCCCGGGATCGTTGATGACTAGGCACTTTGCCCTGATTGCCGCCGCGCTTCTGATGGCGTTTACGGGTTGCGGCCTGAAGCAGCCGGAACTCTCCCCGCAGAAAAAGGCGTTCGAAGCGGAGGATGCCTACGTGCTTTTCGCGCTTGACGCCGAAGCGCACGGGGCATACGCCACGGCGGCCCAGTATTATATGCTCTTGCATGAAAAGGCGCCGCGCGTAGAGTATCGGGACCGTTTTTTGGAAAATCTGCTGCGTGCCAAGCAGTACGATGACGTACTGGAAAATGTGGATCAGATCGAGGAGGCATCCGGTTTCGAGGCACAGCTGGAGCGTTACCGTATCCGTGCCTATCTGGGGAAACGGGAGACGGCACCGGCCGAAGCGGCGGCACTCGGGCTGCTGGAACGCACGAAGGCCAAGCAGGATTATGTCATCGTAGCAGAAATCTACGCGCTGCTAAAACAGTACAACACGGCACTTCGATACCTGGAGAGCGCCTATGCCATCGATTACGACGAGGCGGTGCTCGACCGGATGGCGGTGATGATGTACGTCAACCTCGACCGCAAAAAAGACGCCATCGCCCAGTTGGAGACGCACATCCGCCTCAACGGCTGCTCCGAGCGCATCTGCAAACGGCTGGCGGGATTCTACAGTGAACAGAATAACATTGACGGCATGCTCGCAACCTATCTGCGCCTCTACGGTTCGCAGCCCTCCCAGGAGGTGGCCGACGCCATCGTCCGCATCTACAGCTACCAAAACGACATGGTCCATCTCAAGCAGTTCCTCGAAGAGCACCACACGGACGACGCGCTGCTGCTCAAGCTCTACGTGAATGCCAAGGAGTTCGGCAGGGCTTCGGCACTGGCGCAGGCGCTTTACGAAGAAAACGGCGATGCCCTCTACCTGGGGCAGAGTGCCATATTCGCTTTTGAAGGGGCCGAAGACAAAACCGATCCCGAGCTAATCGCCGACGTGATCGACAAGCTGAAGCAGGCGGTCCAAGGCGAAGAAGACCCCCTGATGCTGAACTACCTCGGCTACCTGCTGATCGACAACGACGTCGACCCCGAAGCGGGCATCGTCTATGTCGAAGCGGCGCTTGAGCAGGAACCGGATTCCCCTTTCTACCTCGACTCGCTGGCATGGGGGTACTATAAACTCGGCCGCTGCAAGGAAGCCGATGCGGTCATGACAAAGGTGCTCAAGGCGATGCACGGCGAAGAGGACCCGGAACTGGAAAAGCACCTCAAGGCGATTCAAGAATGTCTGAAAAAACAACAAGGAAAGCAATGATTCTAGACGAGATTATCAAAAAGACCAAAGAGGATCTCGCCCGGCGCGAAAAAGAGTTCAGCATGGACTGGCTGGGGCGTTCCCTGGCCTTCAACGCCCGCGCACCGCGGCCGGTGATCCCGCACCTCAAGGCAACGGAGGAAGAGCCGTACCGCATCATCTCCGAAGTGAAAAAAGCGAGCCCCTCCAAAGGGGTGATCCGCGAGGATTTCGACCCGGTGGCCATTGCTCAGGCGTATGAGCGCGGCGGCGCGAACGCCATTTCGATCCTGACCGAACCGCACTATTTCCAGGGCAGTCTTGATTACCTCGCCGAGATCCGCCGCTACGTCGGCATCCCGCTGCTGCGCAAAGACTTCATCGTCAGCAAGTACCAGCTCGTCGAGGCGCTCGTTTACGGGGCGGATTTCGTCCTGCTCATCGCCAAGGCGC
>JARROU010000267.1:0-1975 GCA_037383585.1 Campylobacterales bacterium
CTCCTCTGAGCTGACCCCTTTGAGTCTTCATGGTCTGGGTTTTCCTTTGCCGTGTTTTGGCCGATGCCAGATCAGAACGCCGTTTTTGTAGACCTCGTGGACGCGGTGGAAGGGGATCGACACCGGCCGGTCATCCTCATTCCTGACCTGGAACGCAAAATGGTCGCCCTCTTCGAAAACAATCTCGTCAAAAGGGACGAGGACATCCTCGGGCAGCATATGGTCTTCGTACCCGATGACGAACTCTCCCTTTCCGAACTCCCTGTCCCAGCGGATGCGGTTAAGAAGATCCACGATGCTGGTCATTGCTGTCTCCTTTTGGCTCAGGCTCTCAGTCAAATCGCTTGATATACATGTGGCAATAGGTCATTTTACCGCGTTTTTCGAACGGTGGTCATCAAGCTGCCGGGGCTGAAGAAGATCATCAAGATGCTCGGCTTCTACGGCCGGAACATCTTTTGCCGGCTGTGCTTCAGGAGGAACAGGTGACATGGGAGATGCCGGCGATCTCGAAGTATTCGGAGGGCTTTTTCCTGTAGTATTTCTCCTCCGTTGCTCCGGACTTCTCGGCATAGGGGTTCGTCATGACGTCCTGCAGCTCTTTGATGAGCGTATAGTCTCCGTCGGCGGCCTGCTGATAGGCGGGGACGAGGAACCACTCCCGCAGCGTGTACTTGGGGTTGACGGCTTTCATTTGGCGTGAGAGCTTTTCGCGGGATTCCGGCGAAGCGGCGTTGATGTCGTCGGGGTTGGTCGTATGGATCACCGTCTTCCATTTCTCCAGCCATTCGCTCCAGCGGTTCAGCAGCGTGGCATCGAGCCCCTTGTCCCCGTAAAAACTCTTCGTCAGCGGGACGACATCCTCGGGCACGGACGAGAGTTCGCGGAAGAAGATCGTGTAATCCACCCCGGTCTCGATCATCAGCGTGATGAGTTCATTGAACAGGGCGGCATCCAGAGTACGCAGCCCCAGCTTGGAAGCCCACATGGGGATCATTTTTCCCTGCATCGCTTTTGAGAATCTAAGCGTCATCTTGTCCAGCTCGTTCAGTGCCGTTGCATCCGATGCCAGCAGCGGTTTCAGCGCGGTGCAGAACATAGCAAAGTTGCTCTCTGCGGCCTGGGGCTGGTTCAAAAAGGAGAAGTGGTCTCCTCCCCCCGTCCACGGCTGGTACCGCGGGTCGAACATTTCGATGAACCCGAAGGGACCGTAATCGAGGGTGAAGCCGCCGGCGGCAGTGTTGTCGCTGTTGAAATTGCCCTGGCAGTAGCCCACGCGTATCCACTCCGCCACCAGCGAGGTGAGGCGTTCGCGGAACTCTGCTGCCAGCAGGAGTACTTTGTCCCGGAGGGGCAGAGCGGCGTCGATGGCGTCGCTGTATTCCCGATCGATGAGGTGCAGGACGATCTGTTCGAGCTCCTCCAACGCCTTGGGGTGTTCGTTTTTACGCGCCCGCCGGCCGAAAAGTTCAAGCTGGCCGACCCGGATGAACGAGGGGGCGACCCGCGTGGTGATGGCCACGGCCTCCTCGAGCATGACTTCGGGGTTTCTCGAGTACGATCCGTTGGTAAACCATGGCCGCGATACCGTCTCCGTTTTCGAGGTGTAGAGGCTCAAAGAGCGTGACGTCGGGACGCCCAGGGCATGCATGTGTTCCTGCGCCAGAAACTCGCGGATGCTTGAACGCAGGACGGCACGGCCGTCGGCACCGCGGCAGTAGGGTGTTCTGCCGCCACCTTTGAGCTGCATCTCCCAGCGCTGTCCGTTGATGACCGCTTCAAGGATGGAAACCGCGCGTCCGTCGCCGTAGCCGTTGCCGGTGCGGAAGGGGCACTGCTCGTAGTATTCGGTCCCGTAGATGGAAAGCGCGTATCCCGTTGCCCAGCCCCGGCGGCGCATCGGCTCGGGGAGCTGCGAGCTGTCGCCGGAGAACATCCGCATAAAATCCTCCGAGGTCGCCAGCGCGTCGCTGAA
>JARROU010000268.1:0-2532 GCA_037383585.1 Campylobacterales bacterium
GGAGGGATGAGCGATTCGCATAACGACGAGTTTCTTTTGGTTCTTTACCAATGAAAAAGAAAAGAATGGATAGATATTTCTTTGCCACTTTTTTATAAAAGTAGAGCAAAAATCGGCCTTTAGCAAATCGCTCATCCCTCCCGGCTTTTTGCCTCCGGGATGGCTAATGAGGAATGCTCAAGGCCATCTCTCTATTGATTGAATGCGCTTTGTCGCGACAAAGCGTGACCTGCACTACGTGCGATCTGCGAGCAGAGCATAGATATCCGCGATATCCCCCTTGAGACGGTGTAAACCTTCTACCTCCCCGGTTTCCAGGACAGTGTTGAGCGCCGTCAGCATCTGCTGCAGCTTTGTCTCGATTGCGGTGCCTGTGTCGAAAATTTGCGGCGTTTTCGCAGGCGCATCTTCCCGGGGCTTTTGCGCATTCAGCTGCGCGAGCCTCTGCTCGAACTCCTCTTTGATCCGTTCGATGTCGTATCGGTAATAGACGTCGCCGGTACGGCCCGTATAGGCTTTTGCAATACCGTGGGTGACGGCCTGCTCATAAGGGAACCCTTTCTGTTCCGGATGGTTTTTGTCGCGGATGTTGAGCTCGTAAAGGATCTGTCCGACGGTTTTGGCGTCGACGCCGTAGGTTTTTCCGATCTGTGTCATGGTCTGGTACATGCGTAACTCCTTTTTTTGTAAAATAAATAATATTATAAAGAAACAATAAAAAATAAATATGTTGCATATAGAAATATAAATTGTTAAAAATAATTTTAAAAAAATGAGATACTATTGTGGCGGGTACCCGCTCATTTCATTCTCAAGGAGTCAGCAATGACATTCAAAAAACGTATGGCGGCTACATTAGCGGCCTTGGTAACAGGCGTTCAGCTGATGGCGGGGGTCAACCTTAACACGGCAAGTGCTGAAGAACTGACAACCCTCAAAGGGGTTGGACCGTCGACGGCGGAAAAAATCATCGAGTACCGCAGCGAACACAAGTTCAATACGGTCGAGGACGTTATGAACGTCAAGGGGATCGGCGAGAAGACGTTCTCGAAGATCAAAGACGACCTCGAGGTGTGACCGGCTTGCGCCGGTCGCTACTTCAAAAGTACAAGCTTTTACATGAACGGCAAAGCCGTGAATCAGAATACATTTTGCCTTTGCCGAAGCGGGCAAAGGTGGAAAAATCAGCGGAAAAGATGTGGCATTGTCTGAACACAGGAGCGATCCGGGGGATCGTTCCGAAGAGAGTTTGACGCATCAGCTGATTTTTTCAGCTTTGAACGGTACCTGTGCAGCAGGATTCGGCAACTCGGCAAAATTGTTTTTTTGTTACTTTTGCAACATGGCAAAAGTAAACATCCCTAATGAATAAAAGCTTCTTTTCTTCTCTACCCAATCACCAAAGATTATAGACAATAGACAATCGTCCAACTTCTTTCTTTCTTTTTCAAAAGAAACGAAGCGAAAGCTATTCTTTGCCACTTTTTTATAAAAGTAGCGCAAAAATCGTCGTTTCGCGAAGCGCACGCCCCTCCCGGCTTTTTGCCTTCGGGACGGCTTTCAAGGAACGCTCACCGACCGGCTGCCATTGATAGAATGGGCTTCGGCAAACCGAAGCGAATACATGACCCCATAGCCATCCATTTTACATAGTAGCCGCTCATGAAATCGGTATAATTCTCTCAAGAATATACGGGAGAATACCATGGTGAAAGTTGCCGCCGTTCAGATGCAGATGGGTGAAGATAAAGGGCTCAACCGAGCCAAGGCCGAGGCCATGGTGCGCGAAGCCGCGGCTGCCGGAGCGCAGATCATTCTGCTGCCGGAGCTTTTCGAGGGGCTTTACTTCTGTAAGGACATGGACGAGCAGTATTTCTCGTGGGCCGGTGAGCGCGAGGGGCACCCGCTCATCGCACGCTTTTCGGCGCTGGCGAAGGAACTGGGCGTCGTACTGCATCCCTTCGGGACCGGGCTACGAAGAGAAGTTCTATTTCGAGCCCGGCGACACCGGCTTCAGGGTCTGGGAAACGCGCTGTGGCATGATCGGCGTCGGGATCTGCTGGGACCAGTGGTTCCCCGAGACGGCACGCGCGCTGGCACTGATGGGGGCTGAACTGATTTTCTACCCGACGGCCATCGGCAGCGAGCCGGAAATAAACGTCGATTCCAAAGACCACTGGCAGAGGGTGCAGCAGGGGCACGCCGCCGCCAATACCGTCCCCGTCATCGCCGCCAACCGCATCGGCGAAGAAGCGGGAGAGAGCTGCACGCTCACCTTTTACGGTGCCTCGTTCGCGACAGATTACACCGGCAAAAAAATCGCCGAAGCCGACCGGACGGGCGAGGAGATTATCTACGCCGAATACGACCTCGAGGAGATCGCGAGGCAGCGCGACTATTGGGCACTCTTTGCCGACCGCCGGCCGGAGATGTATTCACGTATCTGCGGGGACAGTTGAAAGAGGGGCGTTGCGGCATTCTCGCCTGGTCCAAGGCTCCTCTGCTTTTACAACAGCTTCGGCGTACCGAAGC
>JARROU010000269.1:0-1942 GCA_037383585.1 Campylobacterales bacterium
CGAGGACATCTACGGGCGAGACATTATTGAACAATCAAGACGGGTACCTGGTTTCCCAGGAAGGCTCGGTGTTTCTGCCGCTGATCGGTGAAATGCCTCTGCGGGGGATGACGACGGAGCAGGCGAGCAAGGCGCTTACCAAGCGGTACGCCAAATATCTGCGCCATCCGTACGTCACTGTCACCATCTTGAATCAGCGGGTCTATGTGCTCGGCGAAGTGAATTCCCCGGGGATGATTCCAGTCCTCAATGAAACGATGACGATCTTCGAAGCGATTGCGCGCAGCGGTGATTTTTCAACGTATGGCAAACGCGACGATATTCTTGTCATACGGGGCAATATCAACGAGAACCCGGAAATCAGAGTCATTGACATGGCGCACATGGCGTCGCTTCGGGTATCGGACCTTGTCCTCCGGCCCGACGATATTGTCTATGTGCAGCCGCGGGATATGAAGGCGGTCAATATCGCGATCGGGGAGTACACGCCGATCCTTACGCTCATTACTCAGACCATTACAACATGGGTTGCGCTTGACTATTTTGTCAACAAATAATTTGAAGGAATCAACTTGCCGGATCTGAACGAGCAGACTCAGATAAATTTTCAAGCCGTCCTCCAGGCCGTAAAGAATGCCTGGATTCTCATCACAGTTCTTGCATTTCTTTTTGCGGGGGCCGCCGCGGTATACGCTTATTTCCAAACGTCGGTCTATTCGACTAGTGCAACGATGAAGATCGGGGGTGTCCGAAACCGTAACGCAGCGGATCCGCTGATGCAGGCGATTAGCGGGGGGCAGAACGATCTATACACGGAGATGGAAATCCTCAAATCGCGCTCTATGGCGTTGAAGGTGCTTGATTCCGTGGATTTCAGCACGCGCTACTTCGTCAAAGGCGGCTGGAAAACGAGGGAGCTTTACAAGAACGTGCCGTTTATCGTCAGCCATAGCTATCTGAGTGCCAAAGCCGGGGGAAGAGAGTTTGTCGTGACTCCGGTCGATGAAAGTCATTTCAAGCTGAGTCTATCGCAGGGTGGCGAAGGTTTTAACCTTGTCGAACGGATCCGTAAACTTATTTTGGGGATTAAAGAGAGAAAAACGCAGGTTACCTATTCTGCAATTCATGCTTACGGCGAAACGATCAGCACCGAGTGGTTCACCTTTGTGATAGACAAGGTTTATCAGCCGAAAGCGGACCAAAAATATTATTTCAGCATCAGCGACGATAAAACCGCACTGGCGCGCATGGTCCAAAGCGGCGTACAGGTCGGCAATGTCGGACAATATTCTTCGTTGCTGCGCGTTTCATATACCGACACTGTGCCGCTGCGGGCCCAGGAAGTCGTCAATGCGCTGTGCGAAGCCTACATCGATGAGGGCCTGGAGCGCCAGACCTCCGAAGCGGAAAAATCGCTGGCATTCCTGGATGAGCAGCTGGAGGTCATCAGCACGAACCTGGCGCGTTCGGAGAGCAGTCTGGAAACGTTCAAAAAAGAGAACGTGCTCGTCGATATCGGTTCCAAGGCCGAGGCGACCATGGCGACGCTGACGGAGTATGAGACCCAGCTGACAAAGCTGGATCTGCAGCTCAACATCGTATCCAGCCTGAAACAGTACATCGCTTCGGGCAAAGACATTACGAATATCTCTTTTGACAGCCTGCAGCTCGAAGCCCCTTCTCTGGGAGAAATGGTGACGGCGCTGCAGGAGAAAAAAGCCGAGATGTCCGCCCTGCTCGTCGAATATACGGAGTACCATCCGGAGGTCGTCAAGGTCAATGAACAGATCAATATCCTGAAAAAGCGTATCGGCAATTCCGTAAAGAACATGCAGCGGAACCTGCTGTCGCAAAAGAAAAGCGTTGAAAAAATTATCCAGAAATATACTCGCTCCATCCAGTCTCTCCCGCAAAAAGAGCTGGAGCTTGCCAACTTGAAGCG
>JARROU010000270.1:0-2322 GCA_037383585.1 Campylobacterales bacterium
GAAAATATCGATGATCGCCTGTTCGCTCCCCTTTTTCGCGCACAGCAGCATACGCTCCTGCGACTCGGAAAGCATGAACTCGTACGGCATCATCCCCTCTTCGCGCGCCGGAACCTTGTCCAGGTGCATGATCATCCCCGACCCGGAGCGGCCCGCCATCTCGAACGAGCTTGATGTGAGGCCTGCCGCCCCCATATCCTGGATCCCGATGACGTAATCGGTCTTGAAAAGCTCCAGGCACGCTTCGAGCAGCAGTTTCTCCGTGAACGGGTCGCCGACCTGGACCGTCGGGCGCAGGGATTTGGACTCTTCGGTAAAGGAATCCGAACTCATGACCGCCCCGCCGAGACCGTCGCGGCCGGTTTTGGAGCCGACATAAATGACCGGGTTGCCGACCCCCTCCGCACGGCCGTAGAAGATTTCATCGGCTTTGGCGACGCCGAGGTTGAAGGCATTGACAAGGATGTTGCCGTTGTAACACTCGTCAAAACTGATCTCGCCGCCGACGGTCGGGACCCCCATACAGTTACCATAGCCGCCGATCCCCTCGACAACGCCGCGCACTAAGAAACGTTGATGGCGGCTTACCTCATCGCTGTTCGTCACGTTCCCGAAACGCAGGGCGTTGAGACTCGCCACCGGGCGCGCGCCCATGGTAAAGACGTCGCGCCCGCTCAAATGCTTTTTGGAAGATTTGTAACTGCAGTGCTCCGACCACATCGCTGAAAAAATACCGAGTTCTACAAGGTTCGGTTCACGCCCGAGGATCTCTTTGATGTGGGCATAATCAAGCTGAGACAGTTTGTGCTGGGCCAAAAGCTCGTCGATGTTCTCAAGTGGCTGGTTCACTGCATTTCCTTACGCATAAATAATGGTGAGGATTATAGCAAAGGGGAGTTGAAATTCCGGATTGGATCTTCACAAAGCGGGGGCTGAAACCTTAGTAAGGTTCCGCAATTGCTATGCGAAACTGAAATCTTTTTCATTCCGGATGACTTGTTTCAGGTCGAATACCGGGATGTACTCGATGGAAACCACTTCGTACGAGCGCGTCCCGCCGGGAAGCCTGACGGTCAGTTCATCGCCTTCTTCCTTGCCCATCATGGCACGGGCCATAGGCGCATGCACGGAAATCAGACCGGTCTCCGGTTCGCTCTCAAGCACCCCGCAGATGGTATAGCGTTCCTCTTCCCCGTCCTCCATGCGTTCGAGCGTCACCGTCGCTCCGAAATGCACCCGGCTGTGGTCGAGTTCGGCGGGATCGATGACGCGGGATTTTTCGATCATGCTGTTGAGGTAAAACAGGCGCTTGTCGATGTGGCGCAGCTTCTCCTTGGCGGCATGATACTCCGCGTTTTCGCTGCGGTCCCCGAGTTCCGCCGCCACCTGCTTTTCATGATTGACACGGGGCTTTTCGTTCTCTTTGAGGAATTTGAACTCCCGGATGAGCAGGTCGTAGCCTTCGGGGGTCATCGGTTCAATTTTTGACAAAATAAAACCTCCCTCCCATTTTAGTTACCTTACTCATCCAAAAGGTGAGGTCGCTCACCTTCCGAACGAGGTATCATCGGTTCAATTTTTGACAAAATAAAACCCGGCTACTTTTCATACCCTTGAATGTAATACGTGTCTTTGCCCGGAACCTTCTCCAGAGCAATCTTGTATTTGTCGGTGAAATGGTTCAAACGCTCGAGCGCCTCGGCCTTGCGTTCGTCGCTCGGTGCCTCGATCTTGATTTTGAAACTGTCGCGGGAGTTGGAGAGCGCCACGAAGCTGTCGTCCACTTTCAGCTGCTCATGCAGGTCAAGAATATGTTTCTGGATCTTTTCATACCCGGCCGTGTTCGCTTCGATCTTCCCGATCTGCTCCATCAGCGCCTCATTCGGCGCATATCCCAGTTGTTTGAGTACCGCTTCGCTGTCAATAAACTGCAATTTCCTATCTCCTGATCATTAAAAAAGTTGGTAGTCGAAAATTTTAGCATAACTTGCCCGTTACGCTATAATCTGTATAAAAAAACGAAAGCTTATATGAAATCACTTTTAGTCAGATTGACCGTCGGACTCTATGAACAGGACATTGCCGAGGACGAAAAAGACCTCGTCGAGCAGTGGCTGCGTGAGGGACTGCTGGTCAAAGAAGAGAACATCTACCGGCTCCCCTCGCAGTACCGTGCCGGCGTCATCGCCATGAACCAGGCGGGCAGCGGCGCCTACCTGCAGGTCCTCGGCGCCAACGTCCGCGACCTCTTCATCGACGAGCAGGATCTGGGGGACGCCAAAGAGGGGGACATCGCCATCGTCAAACGCCTGCTTGGGCGCC
>JARROU010000271.1:0-1924 GCA_037383585.1 Campylobacterales bacterium
GGACTTCCTTTCCAAACCCGAGGAGATGGAGAACCTCCCCTTTGCCATGTACCTGACCCCGTCCTTCGAACGCTATTCGGTCAACGTGATCGTCTCGCGCGAAGCCGAAGAAGCCGCGCCGATGCTCGTGGAGAACAACCCGACGCTTCACAACCTCGTCGGGGACATCGAGCATCTGTCGCAGATCGGGGCGCTGATCACCAACTTCACCCTGATCAAGCCCGGTGCGCTGCATAAAGCCAACGGCGGCTATCTCGTCATCGACATCCGAAAACTGCTTATGGAGCCCTTTGCCTGGGAGGCGCTAAAACGCGTCCTGCGCGCCAAGGAGATCCGCATCGAATCCCCGGCGCAGCAGTACAGCCTGATCAGTACCGTCACCCTGGAACCCGAACCGATCCCCCTCGAGATCAAGATCGTCCTCGTCGGCGAACGGCTGCTCTATTATCTGCTGTACGAGTACGACCCCGACTTCAGGGAGCTGTTCAAGGTGGCGGCGGATTTCGAAGAGGAGATGGAACGCAGCGACGCCAACACGATGCTCTATACGCAGGTCATCGCCACGATGGCGGGCAAAGACGGCCTGAAACCGCTCTCTGCAGAGGCGGTCGGCCGCGTCATCGAACAGAGCTCGCGCTATGCGGAGGACAACGGCAGGCTTTCGATGCACCTCGGTTCGCTCTCCGACCTGCTCAAAGAGGCCGACTACCTGGTCAATGCCGAGCAGCGCACCCGGATCGAAAAAGCGGACATCGAAAAAGCCCTTGAAAGCAAAGAGTACCGCATGAGCCGGCCGCGGGACCGGCTCTATGAGCGCATTGCCGACGGCACACTGATGATTAACGTCACCGGCAGCGCCGCCGGCCAGGTCAACGGCCTCTCCATGATCGAACTCGGCGGCTACAGTTTCGGCATTCCGTCACGCATCACGGCCAGGACACGCATCGGGAAAGGGCAGATCATCGACATCGCACGAGAAGTCAAACTCGGCGGGCCGATCCACTCCAAGGGCGTCATGATCCTCTCGGCCTATCTGGGGTCGAAATACGCCGGAAAAACGCCGCTGAGCCTCTCCGCCTCCCTCGTCTTCGAACAGACCTATGGCTACGTCGAAGGGGACAGCGCTTCCGGTGCCGAACTCTTCGCCCTGCTCTCGTCGCTGGCGGACCTTCCGATCCTCCAGACGTTTGCCGTCACGGGTTCGGTGAACCAGTTCGGCGAGCTCCAGGCCGTCGGCGGGATCAATGAGAAGATCGAAGGCTTTTTCGACGTCTGTAGCCGGCTCGATCCCGACGGCGAACACGGCGTCATCATTCCCGCCGCCAATGTACGTCACCTCATGCTCACATCCGAAGTCAGGGAAGCGGTTGAGAAAGGCACCTTTTCCGTCTACGCCGTCCATACGGTTGACGAAGGGATGGAAATTCTGACCGGCGTCCCTGCGGGCGAACGCGACGGTAAAGGAAATTATCCCGACGATTCGATCAACGGCCGTATTGTCAAACAGCTTGCCGCCTACGCCGAAGCCGTCAAAACTTTTGTCGCAGGCCATTCAGAAGCGCATGGTGATTCCAAGACCTGAATGCGGCCGTACTTTGAACGCAAATCTACTCGCACTGGACGTTATTGCGTTCGAACTCCTTTGCACGGTATAACGCCGTGTCAATCCGGTTGAAGACCGAACTGACCGTATCGCCTTCGCGCAGGCCCGTAACGCCGAAACTGCAGGTGAGGGTGATCTCCTTTTCAAACACGACCTGTGCGATGCTCCCGCGCAGAACTTCCGCAAGCGCGCAGGCCTGCTGCTTCGTCGTATCCGGCAAAATGATGACAAACTCTTCTCCGCCCCATCGTGCAACATAATCCGAGTCCCGGACGCTGTGCTTGAGCGTACCGGCGATGCCGGCAAGCACGGCATCGCCCG